>JAWALV010000001.1:0-34266 GCA_038886595.1 Candidatus Pacearchaeota archaeon
CCACTAAAGAAAAACCATGGCATATTATCTCTATTAAACTTTGTTTTTTAAATTTTTCGTTTTATTTTTCTTTTATTCACCTTTTTTATATTCAAACACCTGTTTAAACACCTGTTTAAACACCATAAAAAAGATAATTTTTTAAACACTTTTTATTTTATAATTCTATGAAATTATTAAGAAAAGCAGTTTTATCTTTGATCTTATCTTTTATTTTGCTTTATCTTTCTTTTTATTTTCCTTTGATTCCTTGCAAAACCAAACAGAATATTATAGGTATTCCTTCATCATGGGATCTTTGTTCTTTTAGTTTTACAGGGCAGTTTGTTAAAGAAAACCTATATTTTGGAAGTTATCCTCCTTCTTTTGAGACTTTTTTTATATTATTGTTCGTCTATTTTATATTAATTTTTGTAATACTATCTTTTGTATTTAAAAAGAGGAAAAACTAAAATGAAAAATTTTTTAGAAAAAACATCAATTTTAATAAGAAAAACTAATTTCAAGAATATTCTTTCTTTTTTGAGAGATATTATTTTTTTTGTTATTTCTTTATTTATTGGAACTCTTATGGCCTCTAGAAGCTTAACTCTCGAAATAGTATATATTCCTTCTTTTTTTACAATAATTCTTGGGTGGTTTATTATTTTAACTACAATTATTTTTATTTTATTAAAATTTTTTGATTAATTTTATTTTTTAAAAGTTAAAAATTTATGCACTAAGATAACCTTAGTTAAAAAGGAAAGCTATTCCCATCTTAAAAAAATTAGAAAGTACGCATAATATATCTTATAAGAACCTTTTTTTTGGTTATTTTTATGCACTAAGATAACCTTAGTTAAATTCCCAACTCTTCAGCCATTTTATCTGCCGCAATAACTTCAGGGACAACAGCAATTTTTGCTCCTGCTTTTTTAAGTTTTGAAACATGTTTTGGATTTTCGCAACGCGCATAGACTTCTATGTTTGGATTAAGCTCTTTTGCAGTTATCGTAGCCATTAAATTTACTTCTGTTTTTGGCGTAGTTAAAATAAGTTTTTTAGCTTTTTTTATTCCTGCATTTATTAGTGTTTCTTCCTGGTCAGGGCTACCTTCAATAACAATATATCCTTTTTTTCTTAAACTTTCGACCACTTCTTTATTTATATCAGTCATAACAAACTTTTCTTTTTTTCCACTAAGAATCTTTGCTATTTCTTCCCCAGATCTTCCGCCCCCTGCAATTATAATATGCTTTTCCATTTCCTTTAATTTTATTTCATAATATTTCTTTTTTAAATATTTTCCTAAGTTGCCATCCAATAACATGTCAGCAACACTCCATAAAATCCACCAAACAAAAAAGACACCAACTAAGGCCAAAAAAATTTCTAAAAATCTTTCGCTGATTGTTGCTTCATCTTTGAACATAAAAGCAAGTGTTTGTAATGTTCTAAAAAAAGCATCAAAAAATGTTTTTTCTCCTAAAACTTTAAATAGAATTGTTCCTGTCAAAAAAAGTAGGATAATAATCCAAAAAAATATTTTTGTTCTTCTAGGAAATTCTTCAATTTCTTTTAAAGAACCGCTAGTTCCTCTTGCCATTTTTTTATTTTTACTTTCAACTATAAAAATCTATCTATAAATTATTTTATTTTTTTTAAATTTTGTTTTAATAATTTCTACTATCACAATCTATTTAAATAACTTCGCATAATTTTTTATATGGAAAAAGAGGAATTTTTAAAAAAACTTGAAATTGAACTTAAAATTTCAAAAAATTCAGAACACACAATAAAAAATTATCTTCTAAAAAACAAAATCTTTCTTGATTATATTAACAAGCCAATAGAAAAAATAAATTCAGATGATGTAAAGCAGTACCTCGTTGAAAAACTTTCAGACAAGGCGGCAATTTCAATTATTTCTTTTTTAGCAGCAATAAAATTTTCTTTTTTTACAATATTGAAGAAAGATATCACGGAAGGAATAAAAAGGCCCAAAAGGGAAAAAAAAATTCCTTCAGTTTTAACGAAAGAAGAAGTTTCCCGTCTCATTTCTGTAATAAAAAATAAAAAATCTAAACTTATGATTTCTCTTCTCTATGCATGCGGTTTGAGGGTTTCAGAATTGACTAATTTAAGAGTAAACGATTTAAATTTTGAAGAAAAAATAGGATTTATTCGTCAAGGAAAAGGGAAAAAAGATAGGATCTTTAATATCCCGAGCTCTCTTTTGGAGGATTTAAAGAATTTAGTTGAAGAAAAGAAAAAAATGAAAGAAAATTATTTATTTTCTATTAATAATAAACCTCTTTCAGAAAGAAATATTCAAAAAATAGTTAAAAACGCTGCTTTTAAAGCAGGCATTCAAAAAAAAGTACATCCTCACACCTTAAGACATTCTTTTGCAACACATCTTTTAGAATCGGGAGTCGATATAAGAAAAATTCAAGAGCTTTTAGGACACACAAATCTTTCAACAACACAAATTTACACTCATGTTTCAAATGAAGAATTAAAAAAAATAAAAAGCCCTATAGATAATATCCCTTTTCTTTAGCAATTTCTTTAATATCTTTAAAAAGAATAAAATTTTTGTTTTTAATTAGTTCTTCTAATTTCCAATTTTCCTCAAATAATATATGAGAGATGTTATCTGCTCTATAAACCAATTCAGGGCAATTATGTCTTTTTTGAAATTTTTTCACACCTTTTTTTGTGAAATTATCTACAACTACTTTTTCTATACCTTCTTTTAAAATAATTTCCCTAATCAATCTTTTTGTATCCGCTTTTAACCAACCATCTAGATATAAATTAATTTGCTTATACCTTTCTTTTTTTTCTCTTAAATAATATACTACCATAAAAGGAGAAATTTTTGCTACATTATCTCCTTTATGTCTATATTCTTCATTTGTTAGTAAAGTAAATCTGTAGTCTCTGTTTAAGTTTTGAAGCCATAAATTAGTTTCATATCTCTCTCTATGATTTGGGAATTCTTTCACTATACTATCTTCTTTTAATATAGAAAAGGTCACAACAATAAATTCTCCTTTTACGCTGCCTGCATGGTTTGAGTCATCTGCCCCACACCAAAGAATATCTCTTTCCATTTTTTTATTTACTAATCTTTTTTTTAAAGAATTTTTAAAATTCAAAATATATTTAAAAGAAAAAAAAATTATTTAAATATGGTTTGTGAAAAATGTGGTTATGTAGAAATTAAAGAAAAAGAAATTTTTGGTAAGAAACTTTGTTCTTTTTGTTATTTTTTCGCCCCAAAGATCGAACAAGATTTTAATAATTATATAGAAGAAAAAATAGATTGGAAAATTTTAGAAACTTTTAAAAAATACGGTCAAAGCTTGGGAGAATCTCAAAAAAAAGGAATGGAAAGGAAAGCCGAGTTGGGAAAGGCCATGTCTCGTGCACCTTTTGGATACGTTCTGTCCGAAGGAAATTTAATTGAAAATCAAGATTCTTCAAAGGTCCATTCTATTTTCAAAGAATTTTTAGAAACAGAAATTTCTTTAAATGCCTTAGCAAAAAAATATTCCCTTTCAGTAAATGGCCTTAAAAAAATTTTAACAAACAGAACATATCTTGGAGAAATAAAGTTTGGTGGGAAAATCTTTAAGGGAAATCACAAACCTTTAATATCTCCCGAGATTTTTTATGCTGTGCAAAGGAAGTTAAAGCTTAAAAACTAGTCAATTTTTATAAAAGGTAGAATTTTTTCAAATAAAATTTTTTTTTCAGGAGTTTCTCCTTTTATATTTTCCCATCTGTTTAATGATTCTTTTAAATATTCTTTATTAAAACCTGTTAATTCAGATAATACTCTTATATCATAAATATCAGAAACAAATCTTAATCTTGCTGCTAAACTAAGATCTCCTTCTAATAATCTTGCTTCACTTCTTATTTCTTCTATTTTTCTAAGATCTTCTGTTATTCTTTCGTTAGTAAGAGGATATGGTGTGTCAAGATATTCTTTTAATTCTTCATAATCTCTTAAAGTTCTTATTCCTCTGACTATTTTAGGTGAGACAATGTCTTCAGGGCTAGAAACACGATAAACTTCATTTCTTCCTTCTATGAGTTTTATTCTAGAATTTTCCATTTCCTTTTCTAGTCTTTTTATTATTCTAGATATGTTTTTTTCATTTCTTCTGGCGAATTCTATAATTCCTTTCTCTTCTTCTTTATTTTCATAAATCAAAATATATGCATTATGTCCTTTTCTTTCTTCAACTAAAAAACCTCTATCTTGGAGGTATTCTTTAATTGGTTTGCAATAGTCTTTAAAATCAGAGTATGTCAGTGGTTTTAATAAGGCAAGATCTATATCGCTCGTAGGTCTTCTACAAAAACTAGGTAGATAACTTTGCGTTGCCATTCCTCCAACTATGAACCAAGTTTCTTTAGTTTTTTGTTCTTTTTCTAGTTGAGAAACAGCACAAAGACCTTCTACAACAAATAAATCATCTATTGTTTTTGCCCTGTATTTTGTTTTTTCCATATTTTACTATTTTTTTTCAACTATTTAAACTTTTCTATTTGTAACTACTAAAATAAGATAACATTTATAAACTTATATTTTTTATTATTTTTATGCCAAATCCCAGATTTTTAGACAAGGAAGGATACCCAACAGTTGAGCTTTTATTAAAAATAGAAAGAGCCAAAAAAGTTTATTTAGGTAACTTAGAAAAATTTTGCAAAGAAAATTTTATTTCATCACAAGATTTTAAACAAATAGAAAAAGTTTATCTAATAGGTTCTCATGCAACAGAAAATGATTGGGATAATGAAAGAAGCGATGTAGATTTTAAGTTGGTTGTTCCAAAAGTTTTGCCAATGAATTTATTAGATTATAAAAGAAAAATTCTTGATCCAAGTCTTAAACAAGAAACAGAGGAAAAAAGAAAGTGGATTGACCTTTATTTTGTTCATTCCGACTATCAAGTTTTGCCACCTCGTTTTGATCTGACAGAATATTGGTACAAAATAAAAATATAATTATCTATAACTTTTTTGTCTTTTTGCTCTTGCTTTTGAATCTCTAGGCTTGTAAGTTTCTTTTCTTCTTGTATCTGCAACTAATAAATTTCTATCATAAGATAGATAAGATCTTTTTAAAGATTCATTTTTAGTAAATTTCACAATCGCCCTTGCTATCGCTAATCTTACAGCTTCTGTTTGAGAAGCTACCCCTCCTCCCTTTACATTAACTTCTATATCATAATTTCTTTTTCCTAGAATTTCATCGGCTATTAACAAAGGTTCTTCAACTTCCATTCTATTTAGAGGTGGAAAATAAAAGAGTCCTTTTTTATTTATTTTTATTTTTCCGTTTCCTTCTTTAATCGTTGCTTTTGCTATTGCTGCTTTTCTTTTTCCAGAAACAACAATATTTTTTTGTATCATCCTAATAATTTACAAATTTCGTTTAATTGGACAAATTTTAGTGGTTTTTTAATATTAAGCCTTATTATTTCCTTTTCTGGTTTTATTTGATTACTTAAATAACACTTTATTCTTTTGTAGGCCTCTCTTCCTTTTGTTTTATCCCAAGGCAACATCCCTCTTATCATCCTTCTTAAGAGTAAATGAGGATATTTTGAAACTTTTGGTCCTTTTAAACTTGTTCCACCTTTATTTCTCCAATTTATAATTTCATTAAGAACATTCTCTTTTTTTCCAGAAATTATTGCTTTTTCAGAATTTAAGATAATTACCTCATTTCCTTCTAATGCTTTTTTAGCCACAAAACTTCCCAATCTTCCTACTTGAATTCCTTCTGCATCAACATAGATTTTCATTTTAATAATTTAACCCCTTTTAATTGAGGATTTCTCTTTAATTCTTCTTCTATTAAAACAGCTTCACTCTTGGATTTTTTTATTTTTTCAATAGCTTTTTCTGAAAATTTCCAAGCTATAATTTTTATTTTTTTATTTAATTCTCCACTGCTTAAAACTTTTCCCGGAACAAAGACCTCCTCATTTTCTTTTGTTTCTTTGCTTATTTCATCAAGATTTTTTTCTATTCTTTTTCTTTTTGGAAAAGATAAATAATGTGCATATTCAATATTAATTTTTTTTAAAGAATTTATTATTTTTGCTAATTCTTTATTTGTTTTTTTAGATGCTTTCTTTTCAATTTTTGTTTTTGAGATTTTTTGTTCCATGATTAAATAAGCTAACGAGAAGCAGGTTTACCTACTAAACGCGTTAGCTCGCAGGTTATTTTTTATTTAAAATTTTCTTTTTAAATCTTTTCTTTTATGAGGGGAGGAGGATTCGAACCCCCGCAGGCAAAAAGCCACAGGATCTTAAGTCCTGCCCGTTTGGCCACTCCGGCATCCCCTCATGATTTTTTTATATTCTTTTTACTTAAAAAACTATCTTTTCTTAATCGCAAACTTTAAAATCTTTCTTTCTAAATAAATTTTATGCGTGGGTAGTTCAGTGGTAGAATACTAGCCTTCCAAGCTTGTGACCCGGGTTCGAATCCCGGCCCGCGCATTTCAAAACACTTAAAAATAAGCTTATTTTTTTATTTTAATGGAAAAATTAAAAAAGTTTTATAATAAAAATTATAAATTTTTTATAATTCTGCCTTTAGTGTTATTTATAATATCTTTATTGTATCTCTTTTATTTTTACTTTCAAACAGGAGATTTGTTCTATAAAGATATATCTTTAACCGGCGGAACAACCCTTTCTCTTTTTTTAGAAGTTAATGAAAAAGACTTATCAAATCTTCTTTCGCAAAAAACAGAAAACTTTGAAATAAAAACTATTACTGATAGCACTGGAAGAAGAGTTAGTGTTGTATTGACTTTTCCAGAAGATAAAACGGAAGAAATTATATCTTCTTTGGAAGATTTTCTAGGCCAAAAATTAACACAAGACAATTCTTCCATTGAAAAAACTTCTTCTTCTTTAAGTAAAAATTTTCATGACCAGCTTATCTCTTCTATTATTCTTGCTTTTTTTCTTATGTCAATGGTTGTTTTTCTTATTTTTGCTAAAGGTAAAAAAATAAAGTTTTTAGTTATTATTTTAAATATTATTCTGGCTTTTTTAATTAAATTTTCTTTTTCTTCAAATTCACTTTCTTTTTTCTCAAAAGTTTTTCTTTTTTTTATTTCAATCTTTTTAGTTATAATGTATATAAAATTTTCAGTACCTTCATTTGCCGTAATGTTTGCTGCTGCTTCAGATATTATTTTAACTTTAGCAATTATTAATCTTTTAGAAATAAAATTGTCTACTGCAGGTATTGTAGCATTTTTAATGCTTTTAGGTTATTCTGTAGATACAGATATTCTTTTGACAACACGAGTATTAAAAAGAAAAAATACTTCAATAAACGAGGAACTTTTTAAAGCTTTTAAGACAGGAATTACAATGACTCTTACATCTATGGCTTCTTTACTTTTAGCCCTTATTTTTATTTATAGGTTTCAGAGTGTTTTGAATCAAATTTTTACAATATTATTAATAGGTTTAACTTTTGATATTTTTAATACGTGGGCTTTCAATGCTTCTTTAATTAAATGGTTTGCTGAGAAAAATGAAACTCACGTTTAAAGTATACTTATTTCTTTTTGTTTTTGTATTTTCTTGTATATCTATTTTTTCACTTCCTCCTCTCTTTTTAGAAAAAGGCGTCATTGTAAATTTTTTAGATAAAAATTCTTCTTTATACGAACAAGGTTTAAGACCTGGCTCAATAATTATTGAAGTTAATGGTAAAAAGATAAATTCTTTAGAAGAATTTAATATTGAAATTTTTTCTCTAAATAATTCTAAGATAGAAATTAAGACAAAAGATTCAACAATTGTTGGAATTTTTTCCTATGAAGATTTTAAGAAAGGAACTTTTTCAGATTTACCAAAAACAAGAATAAAGACAGGACTAGATATTCAAGGAGGAGCAAGAGCTTTAGTCAAAGCAGATGTTTCTCTTTCAGACCAGCAACTAGATGATTTAATCGCAGTTTCTCAACAAAGATTTAATGTTTATGGTTTAACAGATGTTTCTATAAGAAAAGTTTCTGATTTCGATGGAAATAATTTTATGCTTGTTGAAATTGCAGGTTCATCCCCTTCGGATTTAGAAGAATTAATAGCTAAGCAAGGAAAATTTGAAGCAAAAATAGGAAATGAAACTGTTTTTATTGGTGGTAACGAAGACATAACTTATGTTGGAAGAACAGGAAAAGATTCTGGGATAAGGGAGTGTTTTAAATCAGGAAATTTGGAAGTTTGTAACTTTGCTTTTTCAATTTCTTTAAGTGAAAAAGCGGCCGCAAGATTTGCAGAAGTCACAAAAAATTTAGAAATTAATACATCTTCGGGTGGAAGATATTTGTCTAAAACAATCGACTTTTATTTAGATGACCAATTGACAGATTCTTTATCTATAGCAGCAGATTTACGCGGAAGAGAGACAACCCAAGTTCAAATTTCTGGTTCAGGTTCTGGAACAACAAGGGAAGAAGCTTATAAAGAATCAGAAAAACAAATGAAAAAGCTTCAAACAGTTTTGATTACAGGAAGTTTGCCTTTTAAGTTAGAAATTGTAAAAATAGACAGAATCTCTCCTCGTTTAGGAAATGATTTTTTGAAGCAGATATTAATTGCAGGTTTTTTTGCTTTTTTAGCTGTTGGAATAATTGTTTTTGTTAAATATAGGAATATAAAATCTTCTATTTTAGTTATTTTCTTTCTTTTGGCAGAAATAATTATTATTTTAGGAGTTGCCGCTTTAATTAATTGGAATTTAGATTTACCTTCGATAGCAGGAATATTAGCTACTATAGGTACAGGCGTTGACGCGATGATAGTTATTTTAGACGAAGCTAAAATTAGAGAAGAGACTATTAAAGAAAAAATTAAAAAGGCTCTTTTTATAATTATAAGTTCTTTTTCTACAACAGCGGTCGCTTTACTTCCTTTAACAGGTGCTTTATCTTTTATAGGAATAGGTGCTGTTTCCGCAGGTTTATTAAAAGGTTTTGCAATTACAACAATTATAGGAATTTCAACAGGAGTTTTGATAACAAGACCTGCTTTTTCTGATTTAGTAAGAAAAATGGAGGAATAATGGATCCTTTATCCCATTTTGTTTTAGGGCTTATCTTTTCTCTAATTTTCTTTTTTATTTTTGAAATTTCTTTTTTTGAATTTTTTATTCTTTTTTTATCTACTTGGTTCTTTATCGATTTAGACTTGGTTTTTCTTTTTATTTTTAAAGAAAAAAGTATAAATCCTTTAAAGTTTTTTCAGTGGGTAAATAATAGAAAAAATTTCTTCTTAAATCTCAAAGAAGAAGAGAGAAGAAGATATATTTATCCTTTTAGACTTTTTCATTCAATAGAACTATTAGTTCTTATTTTTTTATTTTCTTTTATAAACAATATATTTTTTTATGTTTTATTAGGTTTTATTTTTCATCTGATTTTAGATTGGATAGATCTTTATAAATTAAATTTTGATATTTTTCACAAAGTCAGTTGGTTTTATTATTTGAAAAAACATAAAAAACATAAAAATCATAATTATCTATGTTAGACTTATTAAAAACAAGAGTGGTTGGTATTACTAGAAGAATAATTAATAGAGATTTTTCAGGTAATACGGGAATAGCTATAAAAAATGTAATTTTTCAATTTTTTACCAATGTTGTTTCTAAAGGCGGAAGTTTAATTTTTACAATAATTCTTGCAAGAATGCTTCTTCCAGAAAACTTCGGTCTTTATACTTTGGCCTTATCAACAATATTAATTTTTGGAGCTTTTACAGATCTTGGTATTGGCAGTGCTTTAATAAAATATCTCTCTAAAAACGAGAACAATCCAAAGAAAGCAGGAGCTTATGTTTTTTTTATAAGAAACTTAAAATTAAAATTAACTCTTTTAGTTTCTTCTGTTTTAATTTTATCTTCATATTTTATTGCAAATTTTTATTATAAAAAACCAATTTTTTTAGCCCTCATTGCAGGTTCTCTTTATATTATTTTTAATAGTTTCTTGGGTTTTGTTATTGGGCTTTTTCAAGCAAGAAACAATTTCAAATATCCTTTCTATAAAGAAATTTTTTATCAAATAACCCGTTTAATTTTGGTTCCTATAACAGTTATTTTGCTTTTAGATTCTTCTAAAGAAATTCTTTTGGGAGGAATTTTTCTATCACTCTCTGTTTGTTTTTTTCTTTCAATTTTTTTTCTTTATCCAAGGATTAAAAAGTATGATAAAAATGAGCTTTCAATAAAAGAGAAAAAAGAAGTTATTAATTTCATTTTGCCTTTAAGTGCAACAACTTTAACAGGGATTTTTTTCGGAACTATAGATATTATTATGCTAGGTCGATTTGTTGAATCTAGATTTTTAGCTTATTATCAGGCATCCTTTGCTTTGCTTGGTGCGGTAGGAGTTTTAATTCCTTTCGCAGCAGCTTTTTTTCCAATATTTGCCAGACTATCTAGAGAGAAGCTTAATTTAGCTTTGAAAAAATCTTTAGCAATAACTTTTCTTTTTTCTTTAATTGCAATTTTAGCAACGTTAATTTTAGCCCCATTTGTTGTCAAAATTATTTATGGAACGGATTATATTTTAGCTTCAACAATTCTTAAAATACTCTCTGTTCTTTTATTAATTGATTCTTTCAATGCAATTTTTTCAAATTTTTATATTTCTCAATCAAAAAATAAATTTTTAGCAAAGACGCTTATTTTTTCTACCATTTTAAATATAATTCTTAATTTCTTTTTAATAAAATATTTTTTGCAATTTTCAATGTATTACGCAACAATCGGTGCCGCTTTAGCAACAATTTTAAGTAGAGTGTTTTTATTGTCTATATTTTTTATTAAACTCACCTTTTCTATAAATAAAAAATAATCAATTTTTTACAGAAAAATTTAAAAATATTATCTTTTTTAAAGCAAAAATGAAAAAAAATAAAATTGTCGATTTTTTTACTAATGATTACAATTTATTCAATTATATTTGTAAAAATTCACAAAAAATAGCTGTCGGCAATACTTCTTATTTTTTTCCTTCTTATGAAGAAGGAGTTAATCATTTTTCTATTTTTTTCTTAAATTTTAAAGGTCTTGAAAAATTAATTAATAAATCTATTAACTGGTATACTGAATACGAAATAAGAGATTCTTCTAATGGCGATATTTTAAAAGTTAGGAAATTGTCTAACAATTATTTAGAAATAAACGAGTTCAAAGGAGAAAAATGGTTTTCTGCTTGATTTTTATAAATAAAATTTATTTTAATATCTAATGAAAAAAGCTTTAGTCTGCGGAGCAGGAGGTTTTATAGGAAGTCATTTAGTTAGAAGATTAAAAAATGAAGGCTACTGGGTAAGGGGTGCAGATTTAAAATATCCTGAATTTTCTTCTACTGCTGCCGATGAATTCTTAAAATTAGATTTGAGAGATTTAAAAAATTGTAAAAAATGTTTATCTTTAAAGAACGAAGAAAAATTTGATGAAGTTTATCAGTTAGCAGCAGATATGGGCGGGGCAGGTTATATTTTTACAGGAGAAAATGATCTGAATGTCATGCATAATTCCGCCCAGATTAACTTGAATTTTGCTTATTTGCATGATTTTTATAAGAAAATATTTTATTCATCTTCTGCTTGTATTTATCCTCAAGAGATTCAACAAGACCCTAATAATTCTGGTTTGAAGGAAGAGATGGCTTACCCAGCAAATCCTGATTCAGAGTATGGTTGGGAAAAATTATTTAGCGAAAGGCTTTACCTGTCTTTGATGAGAAATACAAAGGTTCCTGTGAGAATAGCAAGATTTCATAATATTTTTGGTCCTGAAGGAACATGGGGGGGTGGAAGAGAAAAAGCCCCGGCTGCTCTTTGTAGGAAAATTGCTTATGCTAAATTAAAAGGAGAAAAAGAAATAGAAATTTGGGGAGATGGCAAACAAACAAGATCTTTTCTTTATATAGACGAATGTTTAGAGGGGATTAGAAGATTGATGAACTCAGATTTTTCTGGACCTGTAAATATAGGTTCAGATGAAATGATAACAATAAACGATCTTGCCTATTTAATATCCGATATTGCAAATTATAAGGTATCTTTAAGACATATACCTGGACCATTAGGTGTTAGGGGAAGAAACTCGGATAATAGTTTAATAAAAAAAGTTTTGGGCTGGGCACCATCGAAACCTTTAAGAGAAGGATTAGAAAAAACCTATTTCTGGGTGGAAGAGCAAGTAAGAAAGAAGTATTTTAGCAAGGATTAAAAATTTAGTTTTATTCTTATTTATATGAATAAAATATTTTTTCTTAATAAAAATATAAAAAAATTAATTTTATTTATTAAGGAAAGCCAGGAAAGAAAAATTTTTGGTTTTTTAAACCAGCACGATATATATCATATAAAGAATAACAAAACCTTTGAAGAATCTTTATCTCACTATTTTAATATAAATCTTCTCGACGGTTTTTTTCCAGCTTTTTTTCTTTCTCTAAAAAAACTTAAAAAAGTTTCGAGAGTGCGTGGACCCACCTTTACTAGAGAACTTCTTTCAAACAAAGAACATTCTTCTTCAAAAAAACATTTTTTTATAGGTTTAGAAAAAGAAGATTTAGTTAAATTAAAAGAAAAATTTTATCATTTAAAAAATTTTGATTGTTATAACCCTCCTTATATAAAAGATTTTGTTTTTCCTAAAGAAGAAATAGAGAAAATAGCTGAAAAAATAAACAAATTTAAAGCAGACTATGTTTGGGTAGGAATTGCCAGTCCAAAGCAAAATATTCTTTCTTATCAGCTTTTTAATAAAACAAAAGCGCAATATTTCTTTAATGTTGGAGCAGCAATGGATTTTCTCTTAGGAAAAAAGAAAGAGGCTCCTTCTTTTGTAAGAAAAATTGGAATGGAATGGTTTTATCGTCTAATTACAGACTTTAAATATTCAAAAATAAAAGTTTGGAGAAGTTTTATCGCTGTTTTCTATCTTCTTCTTGGAAGGGTAAAAATTGATTTGAGGGATTAACGAAAGATATATAAATATATAACTTTAGTTAATAAAATGGAAAAAATACCCCTAAGTCTTAGATTAAAGAGAGAAGCTCATAGAAAGATAGCTTATGTTCAAGATTTAATAGTTAAAGAAGTTTATTCTATTTTTAGCAATGCTGTTTTACACGGGGGAACTGCTATTTGGAGATGTTACAATGGAAAAAGATTTTCAGAAGATCTTGATTTTTATTTCCTTAAAGATGCAGAAAAAATAGAAAATCTTTTTTCAAATCTGAAAAAAATAGGTTTCGACGTAACAAAAAAGAAGATTTCAGAGAAAAGCATTTATTCAGAGCTAATTTTTGAAAGAACCTCTGTTCGTTTAGAAGCAACATTCCAAAAAGTTAAATCAATTATTTGTGATTACGAGACTATTGATGGAAATATTCTTTCTATTTATAGTTTAACACCTGAAGATTTCATTAAAGAGAAAATTAAGACTTACTTAAAAAGATTTAAAGTTAGGGATTTGTGGGATATCTTTTTTTTGCTAAAAAATTTAAAAAATCCTAAAGAGATAAAAGAAATCTCTTTTCTTATTAATAATTTTAAGAAACCACTTGATGAAGAAGAATTAAAAGTTCTTTTACTGGAGGGAATTGTTCCTTCTTCTGAAGAAATGCTTGATTACATAAAAAGAAAATGGGAAAACAAATTCATTTAAAAAAAATAGAAGAACTCTTCGATAAAAGCAATGTTGTTGATTTTAAGTCAATAAAAAGAGTTGTCGGTAATGAAAACTACGCAAAACTTTTAATTCACAATCTTATTAAATCAAAAAAAATTTACAAACTCTCAAAAGGAAGTTATACAAAACATCTAGATTCTTCATTGTCTGTTTTTGCTTTTTCTCCTGCTTATTTAGGTTTATATTCTTCTTTAAGTTTTTATGGCATTTGGGAGCAAGAAACAATTCCAGTAATAATAACTACAAAAAAAATCCGAAGAGGTTTAAGAAATATTTTAGGTTCGAATGTTTTAATCAAAAATATAGACAAAAAGTATTTTTTTGGCTTTGATTTAAAAAAAGAAGGAAATTTTTATTTGCCCTACTCTGACTTAGAAAAAACTTTTATTGATTTTGTGTTCTACAACATAAATTTAAGTGAAGAAATTGTTTCAAATCTAAGAAGGAAAATTGATAAAAGTAAACTGCTGAAATATCTAAAAGTGTATCCTCAAAGAATTAAAAATAAGGTTTCCTCTCTTCTCTTTGGAAAGCAAAGTTTGATTTAAAGAATTAAAAGGAAAGGTTTTTATTTGTTAGTATGCTTCTGATTTTATGAAGAAGGTTTTGTTTTTAAGTCCGCTGCCGCCACCATATTATGGAAGTGCATTATCTAGCAAAGATTGTTTGGAAATATTAAGAAGATCAAAAAAGTTTATAGTTGAAAACATAAAATTAAATTACTCTTATGAAATGAACGATGTTGGTAAAGTTAATCTTACAAAAATTAAAGGTTTTTTTTCCGTATTTGGATATATTAAGAAAAAAATTAAAGAATTTAAACCTGATTTTGTTTATTTTGTACCTGCTACAAATGGCTTAGGTTTGATCAGAGATTTTTTATTTATAAAAGAAATAAAGAGACTCGGCATACCTATTTTATTTCACGTTAGAAGCAGGATTATTAAAAATAAACTGAATAATCTTTTTTATAAAAATATGTTTTATCGTGAAAAAGCAATTATTTTAGGAGAATCCTTAAGAGAAGATGTTTCAGAATACTTATCTCATAAAGATATTTTTATTCTTCCAAACGCAATTAAAAATGAGTTAAGCGATGAGGAGTTAAAAATAATTTTGGAGAAAAGAAGACATCAAAAAAAATTTAATATTCTTTTTTTATCTAATATGGAGAGAACAAAAGGTTGGCCAAAATTATTGGAAGCCTCTAAAATTCTTAAAGATAAAAAATTTCTTTTTAATTTTTTCTTTGCAGGTTCATGGCAGAACAAGAAAGATAAACTTTTCTTTTTTGATTACTTAGACAAAAACAATCTCCGCGATAGTGTTTTTTACCTTGGTCAAATTAAACCAGAAGAAAAAAAAGAAATTTTTTCCAAGTCTCATCTTTTGGTTTTTCCAACAGAGTATTCTCTTGAAACTTTCGGAAGAGTAATAATCGAAGCAATGATGTATGGCCTCCCGGTTATTGCTAATTCTATTGCTACAATACCTTCTATACTAGAGGATAAAAAAACAGGGTTTCTTCTTAATAATAATACACCCCAAGAAATCTCAGAAAAAATAGAATTTCTTTTAAAAAATAGGGAACTATCCGAAAAAATAGGTATTGCAGGAAGAGAAGTATTTCTTAAGAAATTTGAAATAAAAAATTTTGAAAAAAATTTTTTAATGATTTTAAAAAATGCTTTTTAGTTTAACCAATATTTTTTCCATTTGTAAAAAAAGTATAATCTTATTTTATAATTACTAGAAATAAAGTCATCTTTTTCTATCATTTTTTTATAAAAGTTTAACCATTTCTGATCAATAATTTTGGTTTTTTCAAGTTCCATTATAATTTTTTTTAATTCTTCCTTATAATTTTTTTTGTTAATCCATTTATTTATAGGAGGGGTAAAGCCAGTTTTTTTTCTTTTTATTATTTGTTTAGGTAAATCTTTTTTTATTATTTCTCTAAATAAGATTTTATCTCTAAAAAACGAGCATTTCCATTTTGTAGGTATTTTCATAGAAAGTTCAATTAAACGATAATCAAGAAAAGGACATCTTACTTCTAAAGCATTTGCCATTGAAGCTCTATCAACTTTTAACAAAAAATTTTCAGGCAAAGTATAAAAATAAATGTCCATTAGCCTTATTGCTTCCTGAAGATTGCCTTTTGTTTTCTTTAGACATTCAGATAGTTTTTCTTTTAGAACTTTTTTAGCTATTTCTGGCTTATAAATCTCTTTTCTTGCTTCAGAGTAGATTCTATCTTCCTTCAAAAAACTCAAATTTATAGCTTCTTTTATTCTTTTTATAGGAAAATAAAAAAGAAACTTTCTAAAAACAAGAGGTATCTTTTTTAAGAGGGAAATTATCTCCGCATATCTATATCTCGGATATCCTCCGAATATTTCGTCTCCCCCGTCACCAGATAACGAGACAGTTAAACCTTTTTTGGTAAATTCGCTCAAAAAAAAGGTTGGAAACATAGAAGGATCAGAAAAAGGCTCATCATAAAAATAGAAAATTTTTTTTATTATTTTTTTAAAATCTTCTTCTCTAAAATATTTATGATGATGTTTTGTTTTAATATAATCTTTAAAGATATTTATGTATTTTGTCTCATCAAACTTTCCTTCAAATCCAATAGAGTAAGTATTCAAATTTTCTTTTTTTATAAATTTAGACATTTTTTTAATAATCGTAGAGCTATCTAGACCACCAGAAAGGAAAGCACCAAGGGGAACATCAGCTATAAGTCTTATTTTTATAGCATCTTCTATAGTAGTTTCTATTTTTTTCTTTAGATATTCCTTGTTATAGACGGGTTCGTATTCAGGCCAGTCATAATAATAATATTTTTTGATTTTATTCCCTTTCAAATAAAAAATTAAATTTTGCCTAGCATCTAATTTAAAAATTTTTTTATAAATCGTCCATGGAGCAGGTATAAAACCCAAAGAAAAATATAGATCAATAGAATTTTTGTCAATTTCTTTTTTTATATTTTTTTGTAGTATTCCTTTTATTTCCGAACTAAATATAAAATTTTTTCCATCAAAATAATAATGTAAAGGCTTTTTCCCCACCCTATCTCTGCTTAAAAATAAGATTTTTTTTTGAGGGTCATAAATACAAAAAGCCCACATTCCATTAAATTTATTTACGCAATCAAAACCCCATTCAAAATAGCTAGCTAGTATTACTTCTGTGTCTGTTTTGCTTTTAAAAATGTAACCTTTTTTTATAAGCTCTTCTCTTATCTCCTGAAAATTATAGATTTCTCCATTAAAAACTATAACAGCCTTTTTTTCTTTATGAAAATAAGTCATTGGTTGTTTACCATTCTCACTTAAATCTATAATCGCCAATCTTCTATGCCCTAAGGAAACCCCATTTCTTTCATCAAAATAAACCCCTTCTCCATCCGGCCCCCTATGTTTTAAAGAATCATTCATTTTTTTTATTAATTTTCTATCAACAAAATTAATTCCATTTATTCCGCACATTTTTTATATAATCTTTCAAATGCTTTTAATACGTCTTTTACCTCTCTTAATTTTCTGTATAAATTATATTAAATAACTCTTTTTTAACATTTTAAGTCATTTTTTCAATTAATTCTGCAATAGGTGGTGTAGGTATTGTAGGTATTAGAGTTCTATCTATTGCTTCTTTGGCATCTATAGGATTGATTATAGTAGAAAGATTATATCTTTTTTTTAATAGGCAAAGTAGTTCATATTTACTTACAGAAGTAATTGAAGCTACCTGTTGAATACCCATTAAATTTTTTTCATTCTTAATAATATCAAGAATTAATTCTGCTAAATAATCTGTAGTTACCCCATTCCATTTATGGTTTAAAAAACCATTACACTCCTTTTGCTGTAAAAACCATTCGACCAAACTTTTTTTATTAGGACCAATTTCTCTACCTATTATTGAGGTTCTTATAGTTAGATTTTTTTCATCAATTATTTCTCCAAGTGCTTTTGACATTCCGTACAAATCTTTAGCAGAATAAGATTCATCAACCCTATAATTTCCCTTTTTTCCATCAAATACACAATCAGTGCTTATTTGTATTACTTTACCTCCGTATTCATTAACCATCTTTTTTAATATATGTGGAAATAAAGCATTTATATATATTATTTCTTCCCTTGTTGATTTTTCACAGACAGGTTTTATTAATCCAATACAGTTAATTGCTATCTCCGGTTTTTCTCTTATAACGTAATTTTCAAATTCTTTTTTTTGTGTGTAAATATTAAAATCACTCTTTAAAACTTTTAATGTTTTCTCTTTAGAAAAATAATCAAAAACTTTATGTCCAAGCATACCCCTGTGCCCTAATATAAGTATCTTTTGTTTTTTCATTTTTATTTTAAATGATTATAATATTTTTCTTCATTAAAATTTATTTTTTCTTCTTTAATTTTTTTTCCGATTTCTATTATCCCATCTTCTATTCTTCTCTGAAAAACAAATCCTAAAGAAGTGAGCTTTTTATTAGAAACTGTGTAGTTTCGGTTATCTTCTAAGTTTTGTGTAATTACTAGTTTAGAATTAAAAATTTCACTTATTTTTTTTGCTACTTCATTTAGACTATAATTTTCATGAGCAACATTATAAACTCCTCTGTATAGGGGATTTTTGGCAAAGAAAACTATTGCCCGAGCAATATCTTCAACGTGTGTGAAAGGTCTATTTTGTTTACCCCCATAAACTTCTACCGGTAAACCATTTACTGCTCTTGCTACAAATTTATTTACTACTAGATCGAATCTCATTCTATTAGACCATCCATATACAGTTCCAAATCTCAATGAAACATTATTTTCTCTTTTGATTATTTCATTTTCTCCTAATAGTTTTGTTTGTCCATAAAAGTCTACAGGCATTGTTTTACTATCTTCATTTAAAATTCCTTCTTGATTTCCATAAACACTACATGTGCTTCCATATATTACCCTTATTTTATTCTTTTCACATTCTTCTGCAATTTTTTTGGTTAGCTCGTAGTTTACTCTAAAAGCTTCAGAAGGATTATTTAGACAAGCTTTTTCTCCCACAATTCCGGCAAGGTGAATTACTGCATCAAAGTTTTTTATTTTGGTTCTTTCTAAAAAATCTCCAAGATCCTGTTCTACATATGTAAAAGAAACTTCCTGTTCAAAAATATTTTTATCTACAACAAGGACTTCGTGTTTTTTTTCTTTAAGAAGTAAAACAACTTTTTGTCCTATATAACCCAAACCACCAGTTATTAAAAATTTCACCTATTTTTTACCTCCCATCCATCAAATTTATTAAAAGGTATCCTAAAATCGTCTTCTTTACTTTCTTCCATTGTACTAGAAGAAAAAACTATTAAACCGTTCTCTTCAGTTCTATTTATAAATCCATTAAACCATCCAGGAGGACAAATAATTATCTCTGGGTTCTTTTCACTCAAAGTAAACTCTATAATCTTCTTGTCTAATTTTTCTTCTTCCCCAATTTTTATAAATTTAAAAGTAAAAACCCCCTTTGTTACAAAAAATAGCTTCCATTCTTTTTTATGACCATGGTAAGCCCTAATTACTTCTTTTTTTGAATTGCTTATAAAATAAGCTCTCTTAGGGATAAAATAATCTAAGGATATATTTGTAAAGTCTCCTCTGTCATCAGTGAATCTTTCAATTTTTATTTTTTTAGGTTCATCTAGCATAATTTTTTTTATTAATTAGCCTTTTTAATCCTTTGGATTAAAAAATAATCCTCTAATTAAAAATTGTAAGATGAGTGGCAAATAATAAAATCTTCTAGAATTAATTATTGCCATAAAACTATTTTTTAAAGAACCTAAAAAAATTCTAATAGCATCTTTTTTATCGTTTTTTTCTTTGCTTTTTATCAAAATTTTGCTAAAATATATAGAATTTCTTAAGTATATCCCTGTTCTCCTAAGCAATTCTTTATTACTTGTTATAGGAGTATAATTTCTTCTTTTTAAAGAATAATCTTTATGCAGAATTTTACTTTTTCCTACTAAGAAACCTCTTCCTTTTTTAGAGAGATTATAAGTAAAGATTGTATCATCAGAATAAATAAAGAGGTCTTTTTTTGGAAGGTCTTTTTCTTTTAGAATTCTCATATTTATAAATAATCCTGTAAAAACACTCCATTTTATTTCTATTAAAGAATTAGAAAGATATTCTGCCCAAAAAGGGTTTTCCAAACATATCTTTATAGGTAAGTTTCCTCCGTCTAACCATTTTAAAGAAGAAGATAAATAAGAAATTTTTTCTTTTTTTCTTTTTAAGAATTCTTTTGCTTTTATTAGCTCATCAAACGAATTTTCTAATGGTTCGCAATCTTCATCAAATAACCACAACCACGCAATCTTTTCTTTTAAGGCTTTCTTTAGTCCTTCTTTATAACCCCCGGCCGAACCGAAGTTTTTTGGAAGTTCTAAAATAATCACTTTTTTATTTTTTTCATATTTTGAGGATAAAGGATAATTATCTGTACTTTCTCCGTTTATTACTAAGATTATTTTTTTTATTTTTTTTATTTTTAATAATTTTTTTATACATTCTTCTGCCATTTTTTTTCTATCTTTTGTTAAAACTAAGGCGCCTATCAAATCTTTAGAAATTTTATTATTTTTTTCCATTTTTTTACTTTAAAAAAAGTAAAATATACTCTTAAATACCCCTCACTCTTAATTATTCTATTATTATCAAATAAAGGAAAATCCATTTCAAATCTTTTTAAACTCTTCTCTTTTTCTATATAATTTGTAGTGTGTGTTCCTTTTTTAAAACCAATATTTGTTATTAGATTTTTTTTAGGGATAATACAGAGAGCATTATTTATTAAACAACAGAATATCCATTGATAATCCCAAGTGTCTATTTTTTTAGCATAAGTTAATTGGTAAAGCCTCCAAGACTTGATTTTATCTAGGAAACTGTAATCTTTAACGATTTCTAAAAAATTTTTAGAAAACCTTATTTTTTTCCATTCTTTCATTTCAACATCATAATTTTTCCAAGCTCTTCTCCATGTAGCCCATCCCCAAGCGTTAAAGCAAGGTGTAAAAAAATAATCTTCTTTTATTTTAGAAATTCTTTCTATATTGGTGCCACTAATTTGCATTACTCTTTCATCATCTTTATATCTTTCTAATAACTCTTGGCAAAATCTAAAAAAACTCTGAGAAGGCAAGCAGTCGTCTTCTAAAATTATTCCCCGTTCTTCATTTTCAAAGAACCAGGTTATTGCACTAGAAACAGCATATTTGCAACCTAAATTCTTGTCTCTAAGTAGAGTTTTTACTTTACAAGGCCAATCAATATTCTCTAACACATACTTTCTGACAGCATCTGTTTTCTTTTTTTCTTCCTCGTTTCTTGGCCCATCTGCTGCTATATAAAGTTTTGTCGGTCTTGCTTTTCTAATTTCAGCAAAAACTTTTTTTGTAGTTTCTATTCTATTAAAAATTAGGAAAAGGACAGGAGTTGTTAGTTTAAATTTTCTGGTGTTTTTCATTTTTTCACTATCTATAATTAGCTATTTAGTACTTTTTCTTTTTTACCAATAACACCTTCCTTAGATTTTATTATAATTCTAGGAATCCTCCCCAATATTTTTTTCATTTTTTAATTCTATTCGCGCCATCATTATTTTTTATTTATTCTTCATTTTCTTAAAATCTTCTTATAGGTTTTAACTAAATTTTCTCCATATTTTTCCCATGTAAAATTTTCCACCCTCTTCCTTGCAGCCCACCCCATTTTTTTTGCTGCTTTTGGATTTTTATAGAAATAAAGGATTTTTTCTTTTAAAGCTTTTACATTTCTAATTGGCACTATAAAACCTTCTTTCCCATCTCTTGCAATGCTTCCAGAATTAAAAGTAGTTATTAATGGTAAACCTGAAGCCATTGCTTCATAATTTACTAGTGCAGAGCCCTCTTCTAAAGAAGGAAAAACAAAAACATCAGAAATTTTATAGTATTCCCTAGGATCTGCAAAACCTATCAATTTTATTGTTTTATTATTTTTGTAACTCTCTACGACTTTTTCAGCATCAGGCCAAACTCTTCCAACAATTATAAGTTCGGCATTTTTTAGATTTAATTCTTCCCATGCTTGAAGTAAATATTGAATCCCTTTTCTTAATTGAATACTTCCAACAAAAATTGCTCGAAATATGTTGTCTTTTTTTTCTTTTTTCGGAGAAAATTTGGTTAAATCTACTCCAAAACTAATTTTTATTACTTTTTCTTTTGGAAATCCTTTTTCAATAAAGCTCTTTTCTGCAAAATCCGAAGGGACCAAAACATAATCAGCAAAATTTAATTCATCTAGAGCTTTTTTAATTTGATTTTTAGAAAAAATCTTCTCTTTTATACAATATTTCCTATATTCTTCTTCAAGAATCTCTTTTTGTGTTAAGGGATGGGAAGACGCATTTTCTACAACAACTATTGCTCCAAGTCTTTTAGCTTTGTTAGCAGCGGAGAGACCATGATTTCTCCAATAGTGAAATATATCAATTCTTTTTATGTAAATTTTACTTAATTGATCATAAAAAGGATCTAGAATAGCATAAGGATTAAAAGAACGAAAGAAATACTTTTGAACTCCTTTTAAGGGATACCATACTAAATATTTTAGTGGCCAAAAACTTTTTATTTTTTTTTTGGGTATTTCTGTTTTTTTATAATCCAAGCAGATTACTTTATCTAAGACGTCTTTTTTATAAATACCAGAAACGGCCTTGTAAGCCGTATTTCCTATCCCAACCCCCCCAAAGATAGACCCAACAGAGTAAATAATCTTCATAGTTTTTTCTTTAATTTTATTTTAAAATATATCTCACCTATTTTTGAGGCGATAGCTAAAGCTATTGTTAAATAACAGAATTTTATAAAATCAATAAAACAAACTTTTTCTTTTAGAAAGATTTTTTTTGTTTTTTTTAAATTTTTCCATTGTTCAAAAATTCTTGAGAATTTATAAGGGGTCTTTAGATTCCTATTGATTCCTTTGTGAATTATAGCGCCAGACATTCTCTTAAATTTTAGTTTAATAACTGAAATAAAATTTTCTGATCTAAGATGTTCTCCTTTTATAGAAGGATCTTTTATTACAATATAGTCTTTTTTTAAAATTCTTTGAGTTAAGTCTATATCTTCTCCCGCAGCGAAAGGAAAATTTTCATTAAAACCTTTCACTTCTTTTAAAACTTTTCTTCTATAACTACACAGAGCTGTTGAAAGACCTTTTTCTTTTTCTTCTTTTTCTAATTTAGTCACTCCCATATATTCATCTAAATATCTAGCTATATAATATAGGTCTGGCCAACTTAATTTTATAGGCAATACATTTCCCCCAACACCAACAACATTTTGATTTTTATACCATTCTAAACTCTTTTTAACGATGTCTTTATTTATTAAAACATCATCATCTACAAAAAAGATAATTTCTCCTTTAGAATTTTTTATTCCTTTGTTTCTTGCTTTTGCAGGGCCGCTATTTTCTTGTTTAATATATTTTATATTTTTTCTTTTTTTTAAAAGGTTTCTTATTACTTCTTCTGTTCTGTCTGTTGACCCATCATCGACTATGATTATTTCATAATTTTTTTTTGGATAATCCACCTTCATAATATTACTCAAGCATTTTCTTAAATTTTCTTTTCTATTATATGTAGGTACAACAAAAGAAAAAAAAGGTAGCTCTTTTTCCATTTTTTATCTAATTAAATGCGATTTTTAAATATTTAGTTAAATTTTTAATCCTCTTTTTTTATTTTACTTTTATGGAAAATATAAAAGTTTACCTTCAATACCCTTGGAAATTTTCTGATAGTTCTTATTATAAAAACATCCTAGAATTTCCACCTCAAAAAGTGACTTTTGTTAATTTTAAGAGGGGTTTTGTAAAAGTTATAGGTTCTTCAAAAAAATTTGAATTTTACAGAGTGTTTAAAAATATTATAAGAAAAATTTTAAGTATAGTCAGTATACCTAACATCACTTATACTTTTAATAAAGATTGCGATTTAATTCATTGTGCTCATTGTTTATCTTTAAACAAAAAACCATGGGTGTTAGATACCGAAGTTTATGATAGAATTGCAGCAACAGGAAAAATTGCCTATTCTAGGCTAGGAAAATTTATTATAAAAAAACTATTAGAAAGTTCTTATTGTAAAAAAATTATTTGTTGGTCAGAAGATTGTAAGAAAACATTCGAAAAAGCTTTTCATAATAACGAAAAAATATTAAATAAGATTGAAGTATTACATTTTGCTCTTCAAAAATTTAAGTTTAAGAAAATCCCTCATAAAAATGTAAAGATTCTTTTCGTTGCTAGATGGTTTGACGCTAAGGGAGGAAGACAAACCCTGGAAGTTTTTAAAAGATTATCAGAAAAATTTAGGAAAGCAGAATTTATTTTTATTTGTCCTACACCTAAAGAATTTAAAGAAAAATATAAGAATTCTCGAATAAAAATTTTAGATATGGTTCACCAAGAGAAACTTTTTGAAGAAATTTATCCTTATTCAGATATCTTTTTTTATCCCGGTTTTGGAGATTCTTATGGTTTTGCAGTTCCCGAAGCAATGATGTTTGGTTTACCCATCATAACAACTGATACTTTTGCTAAAAGAGAACTTGTTACAAACGGTATTTCAGGTTTTTTAATAGAATTGCCAAAAAATTGGAAAGGTTATGAGGATATGAATGAAGAACTTCTTCAGAATTTAGAAGAAAAAACTGCCTTACTAATAGAAAACGAAAAATTAAGAAAGGAAATGAGCAAAAATGCAAGAAAAGAAGCTGAAAAAAAATTTTCTATTGAGAAAAGAAATAAGCTACTAAAAAAAATTTACTTAGAAGCAATTTCATAATCTACCCTTGTCCACTCCTTTGGATTTTTATCAGCATTCTTATCTAAATTATTTGGAAGATAATGTGTGAAGTATTTTGGGCATATGATTATTTTATTCTTATTTTTGTTTAAATAGGCGGCCCACCAACTAAGTAAACTGTTTGCTAAGATATTATGTTTGCAATTTTTCATTAGCTCAAGATCTTCGTAGGCTTCATTTCCTTCAATAAAAAAAGCTTCTTCAATAAATCTTAAATTTTTTTTACACCAATTTATATCGTCAGAGAAAATATAAAATTTTGGTTTTTTTATTTTATTTTTTATTATATTAACCGATTTGATATAGTACTCCAAAGGAAGAATATGCCCTCTTAAAACTAAAAGATCACCTCTTCTAACATGTATTGATACCGAGTTTGTTCTTTTAATTTTTTTTAATGTTAACTTTATTTTTCTTTTATATTCTTCTTTTAGTTCAATTTCTTTTATAAGTTCCTCTTTTATAATTTTGAAGTACTCTTCTCTAAAATATCCTCTTAGATAAAAGTCGCTTGATTTTATTCTATACAACTCTTCAGCAGATTTAAAATCTTTTCCTTCTTCATATACTTTTTTTTCAAAGAGATGATACTTTCTTAAAATTTTATTTATTATTCTGTTATTAGTTTTAAAGAGGTATCTTTTTATTTCTTCTTTATTTGCTATAGGCGGGTCTATCATAAGCTTATCTAATTCATATTTTCTTGGAGAATCTTTTCTTTTTGCCAATTTTCATAAAAAGTGTTATCAATTTTGAAGGAGGCATTTTTTATTTTTGCGAGGGCCCTTGTAGCTGCGTAAATATTTAATTGATTTCCCAACCCACCACCACATTCAGCTATTATCATTTTTTATAACTTTTAAATAAAATTTTATTTCCATAGCAGGAAGAATGTAAGCAAAAAACCTGCAATAGATATCCCTATTTAAGTTAGCAAGAGGATAAAATAAAAAATTTATAATCTTTCCAAATTTTCCTTCTCCAAAGCATATCTTAGAAGAAATATCAAATCTTCCTTCTTTGTTAAAATAGTCTAATGTTAAGTGATTAAATTTATAGACCTTAATAAAGACTGGCCATTTAAAGATAATTCTGTTGATGAAATATATGCAGAAATGGTTTTAGAACACTTAAACGATATAAAACATTTTTTTAATGAGGTTTATAGAGTTTGTAAAAATAATGCTAGAATTACAATAAGAGTTCCTTTTTTTTCATCTTACCATAATTATAGTGATCCGACCCATAAACATAACTTTGTCCGGATTGCATGAAGGATCTATATCGCAATTTATAAATCCTTTTAATTTTTTTGTTCCACATCCTAGATTAAGTTTCAATCCTTTTTTTTCCATCTTTCACTCAAAAAATTTATCCATACCCCCAAATCCGTTTTTAACAAAATATTCATAATCTAAAAATTCTTTATAGACTGGCGTATCTTCAGGATATTCAACTTTCCAAATTTTTAATGGAGCTCTTAAACCTTGGAACCAAACAAATTCATTTAAAGAGGGATAAAACTGTTTGAAATAAGCAACAGCAGGATCATCTTCAAAATGGGCTTTTTTTATTGTCGGATATTCATTATAAGGATCATTTAAAATGTAAAGTCTTCCCATTAAGCTATTAAATGTTCTTGGAGATAGATAAATTATCGCGCCGCTATCAACTATTTTTCCTTGTCTTTCGTCTATTAAGGGAATAAAATAAATCAAAGAATCAATTCCTTTATCAAAAGAGAATATTTTTCCGTCTTTGTAAATGTGTTTTACAGGAATTCTATATTGTTTGTTGTTATAAAAGAAAACTGCTGTTGGCTGTTTTATAGAACTGAAATTTCCTAAATTTTCAATCTCAACAATAACTCCGGCAACATAAGCATTGCAAACCATCTGCTGTGTTCTTGTCACAGAAATTCCAGGAATGAAAACTCTAGAGCCATTATCAGTTTCAAATGAAATATCGCCGTCAACACAACTTCCCAATTGATAAAATCTTATTTCTCCATTTGATGTTTCTTGAGTTTGTCGTTCATCAATTGGTCCGCCGAAAATTCCTGCCGAAACTCTATCCCAAGAATCATTGCTTCCTATTTTAGAAAAAGCACCATATTTTCCCATTTCTGTCGGATCAATCAATAAATAAGAAACATTCCAAGTTTTCATATAACTTAAAGCTGTTTTTGGGTTTGGTGTAGTTAATAGATACCTACCATTATAATGATCCGTATGGTCTCCACCAGAGTGTCCACCATCAGTTACAGTCGGCCTATTTGCCAAGGTTTGTATAAAATAACCATAATCCCACCAATGCGTGAAAATATCTTTTTCATTTGTATTATTTCTTACCCATGCCATAGCATTTTGCCATTGAATATTTGCAGAAGGTCCAATTCTAGATGCCTGAATTTTTGAAATTTCATACATTCCAAAGCTTAAATTTCCTTGGGCAAAAGGAACTCCAAAAACATAAACATAAGATAAAACGATAAGTATTGAAACAACACTAAAATAAATATATTTTGTTTCTTTATCTTCTTTTTTCTTTATTCTTTTTATAAACTCATAAATTCCATCAGCAGCAATTAAGCAAATAAAAGGAGTTATCAAAAAAAAGCTTCTTACAGCTGCTCTTGCATTCATAGCAACTGTAACAGCAATAGCAAATAAAATTATTTCATCTATTGAAATTTTGAATTTTTCTTTTGAAACAACATAAAATAAAGAAATTAAAAAAACAATCACGCCAACAGCATAAAGTGCCTGACTTATAAAGTTTTCACCATTGAATAGACTATTGTCAGAAATTCTTGAAAAAAGAATTCCAAAAAGCAAAAGCATACTGGCGCCAGATAAAGCCATCTTATTTTTTATACTTTTAGAGTTTAAAGTCAAATTTAAGCAGATAAAAATTAAACCAACTAAAAACAAGAAGAATAAGATCTGTCCTTTTTGATTTATTAAATCTGTTAAGTAAGGTTGTGCGTTTTCAGCAACAGTTGTCCCAAGTCTTCCTGTAAACTCGCCAAAAAAAGGATAAATCAAAGTTGACCAAGCTCTTCTAAACATCTTTATAGGATTTTTTCCTATTGCTACTAGACAAATAATCCCAAGTACAGCACTAATTCCTAGAGAATAAAAATGAAAATAATTTTCTTTAATTTTAAAGAATTTTATTTTTTCTTTGTACTTAAAAAGAAGAAAATCAACAAAAGAAAAAACAAAAACAAATAAGACTAAAATTCCTTGTGCGTCTAAAAATCTAGAATACATAAATTCTGCTTTGCTTCCTAAAAGAGGCGTAAAAATAACTGAAAAAACAATCCAAATAAAATAAAACAAAAAGAAATTTTCTTTTTTCTCACTATTAAATAAGTAATACAATAGCATTGTTAAAGGAAAAAAAACAAAAACAAAAGTTATTGCCCCTCCCCAAGAAACTAAAACCAAGGCAGTTAAAAAGCCAACCAAAACTCCGTATAAAACAGAATTTTTCCAGCTTTTTTCATAATATCTCAGAGAAAAATAGAGCCCAATTATTAAGGCAAAAATCGCAAATACTCCTATATGGTCATGATCATAAAAACCAGCAATACTTCTAAATAAAAAACTAGGAGCAAAAGCCAAGAATGCGCTGCCAATTAAGCTGGCAACTTTTGATTTTGTTAATAAATAGCAAAGAAGGAAAAACAAAATTAAACCAATTCCGAAAAATATGGGCGCAGAAATTGTCGCAGCATAGTCAAAAGTTATTTCAGGATCAAAAATTTTTAATATTTTATAGTTCCAAATTAAATAATCATCAATTAACTCAGGAATCCATTCAATTTTGTAACCAGGGCTTCTCAATTCATCAAATTCTGGCAAATAGCCAAGTTTTAATCTTGTTTCAGCTATTCTATAAAAATATAAAGAGTCCAAATCATTAGAAGTATATTTTCCAGTTGTTTGGTCTTTCAGAATTGGAACATTAGATAATCTTATTGAAACAGAACTGTAAAGAATAATCAAAAAAATCAGGATGGTTATTGTCCATCGAAATTTTTCATTCTTTACAAGATTTTTCAAAAAATCTTTTATTTTTTCGCTTTCTTTTTTCTTAACCATTTTTTTTATAATTTAAGAGGATTTAAAAACTTACTTATTAAAACATCCCTTTAAACGACAAAAAAGCAATTCCAATAAAGATTAACTCAATAAAAAATATTAATAAAACAACATCTTTCTCATAAACTTTTTTCTTAAACTTAGAAAGGAACCAAATTCCAAAATGAGTTAAGCCATAGATTTTTTCATATTTTAAAGAAAGAGAACCATCTTTATTCGGTTTGCCGAAAGATTGAATTTCAAGTTTTCCTCTTAATTTTAAGAACATTTCAATAATGAAAGGAATAAAAACTATAAAAGCTATTTTTTCAAAATTTCCGATAATAGCCATTGTTACAATTAAGCTTCCAATAGAATAGGTTAAAACATTTCCCCCAAAAACTTTTGCAGGACACCAATTAAATATTAAAAAAGCAAGCAATGAAAAAACCATTATTATCCCTACAATAGCAAGCCAAGAATTTCCGCTAGTATAAGCTACATAACTTAGAAAGCTCAATATTAAAACACCTAAACCGGCCTCTAAGCCATTAAAACCTGCCAAAAAATTATATACACTTGTTACACCAACAACTCCAAGAGGAATTAAAAAAAGAGGATAAAATATTCCAAAATTAACATTTCCAAATAAAGGCAAGCTTATTATTTTTTCTCCAGCATTTATTACCATCAGAGGTATTGCCGCAATTAATAAAGCAAACACCCTTGCTCTTTTAGAGAGTCCTTTCTTTTTCCAACCAAGCATATCATCTATAAAACCAATAAATCCTGCTAAAACAACTGTCATTAGAGAAGCGAAAATTAAAGTATTTTCTTCAACCCCCCAGAAAGTTCTTAAAGCAACATAGAAGAAAACACCTATTAAAAAAGAAAACAAGACTATTAATCCACCAGAAGAAGCAACATCTTTAGGCATTTTCCATTTATTCATATCTTCCCAAAGCATTCCCATATATTGGCATTTTCTTATCCAAATTTTCAAGAAAATAAAGCAAGCTAAAAAACTTATTAATAATGTAAAAATTATTGTACTCATAAAGATATGTGTTTTTTTCTATTTAAAAAATATTTGTTTCTAAGATTCTTTTAAAATATCTTCAATTTTTTCTTCCTCATATATTGTTTTTTTACCGCAATAATTACATTTATCAGGAAGTTTATCTTTTTTTGTTTTATAACCACAATTAGAGCATCTATATGTTTTCATATTATTTTTTAAAAAAAAAAGAGTTTAAAAATTTTCTGTATTAATTTATTATAGTTGGAGTTATATATACTTCTATAAAAGCAGCAGCTATTAAAATTAAAGAACCAATAATTAGAAGTATAATGACATCTTCTAAGATTATCCATAATCTTTCTCCTCTTAAATCTTTTCTTACAATAGCAACTGATAAAATTCCCCCAGCCAACGCTGCAATAAAATAAGCAACTATTTCTGGAACCCCATGTATTAAATATCTTAAAAGACCAATTGGAATTTTAATTAATTCTTTTGAAAACATTCCTATGGCAGCACCAATAACAGAAGCATTCCATATTAGTATAAAAATAGCTCCAGCACCAAAAATTAAAGAAAAAAACAAGATAAAAATCATTACTTTTATGTTGTTTGTTAAAATAGATAATAAATGCCCCATTCCATAAAAAGAGCCTGTAACTAAGTTATATCTTCTAAGACATTCTTCATAAGAAGAAGGATTATTTATCACGCAAAAAGTTTTTATTTGCGCATCAAAAGTTTTCGAGGCCTCTTCAGAAACAACAATATACCAAAAACTAAAACCAATAGTCAATCCTAAAAAAAGCCAAATTAAAACTTTAAGAGTTTTCATGTGTTCATGTATTAATTTTCCTTCTTCGTTGATTTCTAAGTCTTTTCCTTCTTCTTTTTTGATAAAAAAATAAAAGTAAGGAAAACAACAAATTAAAGTCATAGTTGTTAGAAGAATCCCTCTGTATTTATTTAAAACATAGTCTTGAGAAAAAAAGAAAGTGGTAATCAAAAAAGAAATACTAGAATAAATTAAACCGATATAAAACATTTCCCAAGGCCTTCTTTCTACTCTCTTAAAAGAAAGAATTTTCCAAATCATTAAAAAATATGGTTTTTTATCTTTTTAAATCTTTTATATAGAAATTAATTTTACTTTTGTGTCTATTACTTCCTCAAAGTTTTTAGCTACTAAATATTTAGCACCTATTTTTTCACTAGCTTTAATTAATTCAGAATTTGCTTTTTCAACTAAAACTAAAAAAGGTTTTCTTTCTATTTTATTTATTTTTATTAGATTGTTAATAGATGTTTTTTTTATTATATTTATTTTTTCATCAAATAAAAAACAATTAGATTTTAACTCTTTTAATATTTCTTTAAGTTTTTTCTTGTCTTCTTCTTTTAAATTTTCATTTGAGGCAGAAGGAGAACCGGAGAATTCTTTATTTTTCTTAAAAAATTCTTCCGGTTTTTGTTTTTTTCTTAATGCTTGATTTATTTCTTTTCCTGTTAATTCTTCAACTTCTTTTCCATCAGGTGCTTGTGCAATATATGAAACTTTAGCATTTTCAACAACGTTTTTAGCTATTAAGAGACCTCCTCTATCTCCATCTACAAAAAGAGTTATCTCTTTTTCATTTCCCAATTCTACAATTTCTTTTGGAAGCTTAGTACCATTCATTCCAATAACATTTAATATGTTGTGTCTTACTAAATTTATAACATCTGCTCTTCCTTCTACGACGATTATTTCTTTTTCTGACAAGTCACCACAAGGAAGATTTTCTTCACCATAGCTTCCTATTTTTGAAATTCTAGTAGATTCTTTTATTTCTTGTTCTATTTCTTTAGATTCAAGACTTTCCCCTTGAATACTTTGAAGAAGGTCTTTTGCTCTTTTTAATATATATTCTCTTTTGTTCCCTCTAACATCTTCTATTTTTTTTATAACTATTTTCGCTTCTGTTGGTCCTATTTTATCTATTGTTTCTAACGCTGCACCAATCAATGAGGTTTCTGTTTTATCAAGAGCTGAAGGTATAATTATTTCGCCTTTTGTTTTTCCGTTCTCTTTTATTAAATTTACATCTATTCTACCTATTTTACCTTCTTGCTGCAATTCTCTTAATTCCATGTCAGACCCAAGAAGACCTTCTGTTTGTCCAAAAATAGCTCCAATGACATCTGTTTTTTCTAAAGGACCTTCTGCCTCAAAATCTGCCTTTATATTATATTTTATTGAAGAAGGACTTATCTTTCCCATTTTTCCTCCAAAATTTAGTTAACTAGAATAAGTGTTTCTCTTAATAAATAGAGTGAATATGAAATTGAATACACTTATCTAGCATTTTTATTTATTTAGTTTACTTTTTAAATTTTTTGGAACAATTTCAAAATTATAAAGAAAAATTTAAAAACCCTTTTTCATAAAAATTTTTGAGACGACCATAGCCTGTTGGTAACACCTGTTCCCATTCCGAACACAGAAGTTAAGCTTCAGGCGTTTGCGTTTGTACTGCTGAGCAAGCGGGAAGGCGCAAAGTTGTCTCACTCTTTTCTCTTATTGCTAATTAATCTTTTATACTCTTTTTTATTTATTTTTTTATGTCAAGTAAAGAAAAAATCTTAGAACAGATTAAAGAATTGATTTCTCAGAAAAATCCAAAGTTAAACAAAAAGGCAAAAATTCTTGCTATGAGAAACAACATCAAACTTGGCGAATTAAGAAAAAATTTTTGCCAAAAATGTTTTTATCCTTTCGATAAGGCAATTCGTCGCGTAAAAAAAGGTCTTCTTGTTGTTCACTGCCCAAATTGCGGAAATCTAGCAAGATGGAAGTTGAAGAAAGAATAATTTTATTTGAAAAATTTATGCTCCGAGACACTCTCACTTTTGAGATAGTATCATTTTTGGGACGATGATTAATAAAGGGTTTTTTAGATAAAATTTTATGAAAAAAGGCAATGAAGATGATTTTGTTTACGAAACAGCGGTTGGTTTAGGAGCTTCCTTAGCACTTGCTTGTGTTAATCCTCTTTTAGGTTTAGGAACGGCCGCATATTTTACGTATAAAGCTCTAAATCCTCCAGAAAAAAAGAAAAATTCTGATAGTATAGAGGTTTTACCACCAGAAAGAACAGATGATTACCCTACAACAGTTGCAGCTAGAAGAAGTCCTTATGAAACTGCGTCTTTTTTAAAATATAAAGCCGAAGAAGAAACATATAGATCTTCTTTAATAAGCGCAACATCAATTGCTAAAAATTATTTAGATAGCTTGCCAGAAGGAGCTTTAGATAACTCAAGAGGTTTAAATGTAAGAGTCTCTAGAAGAAACACAGGATTAGTAAGTTTTTTAAGCTCAGAAAGCGAAGAAATAAATATGAGGATTAGAGTAAAATGATAGTTGTTTATCTTAAAAATCTCTTAGAAAAAATAAAGAGATTCTTTAGAGGTGAATATCTTGTTGTTTCCCCAGAAAAATTTAAAGAACTTTCTAATGGTTGCTTTGAAAAAGGAATATTTAGATTTTTCAGGCCAGTTTATGTAGAAAATGGTGTAGATTTACATTTAATAGACAGAGAAGGTTTAAGAAACTATAAAAGAGGTTTAGAAGACAATCTTTCCACAACAAAAATAACGAGTCAATCTACTAGACCTTATGAAAGAAGAAACTCATTAGATGACTACCTTGCTTCTTATTTAGAGAGGCTTTCTCATTATGGAAAAGAATACAAAGAAAGAATGGAAAGATTTGTAGCAGGTCTTAAAAGAGGTTTTGACTGGCTTTTAGAAAATACAACCCCCATTAAAGATTGGAGAGAAATAGAATTTTCATTTTGTCCTTCTTATTCTGGATTTGAAATAAAGAGAATGCCTTCGGGATATAAGTTTAGATATGGATAATCAACTAATTCCTTATTGGGAAAGGCCAACACTAACAAATAACTATTTGAACAGAGATTTTAATTTTTCTTTTCCTTTAACTTACACTCCACCAGAAATTCCAGAAACAGCTATTGCAAGAATTGATCCTTCTTTAAGTATAGATATTTTAAAAAAACAAGAAAGAGAAGAAAGTTATAAAGTTGGAATTTTATCTGCCATAACTATAACAAACTCTTATATAAACTCTTTATCTTCACAAAAGCGTTCAAAAATAAGAGACATAAATGTCAGCATTAGAAGAGAAACTCCCAGCTTATTAAGAAGAATTTTAACAGGCGAAAAAGAGGTTGTTGAAATTGATATTGATGTAAAATAGTTTTTTGGTTTAGCAAATGAAGAAGAATTATTAGGAAACAAAAAGAGATATCATATAAAAATCACTTCCTCCAAACTCTTCTTCTTAAATTTCTGAAACCTTTTCTAAATCCTCTGAAAAATCCTCGCTTTCTAAAATCAGTACGCGCCCTGTAAAAACCTTTTCTTCGCACACTTCTAAAATTTCTTCTAAAAAGTCTTCTTCTTGTTTTT
>JAWALV010000002.1:0-30094 GCA_038886595.1 Candidatus Pacearchaeota archaeon
AATGGAAACCGATAAAATCATATGTCGACAAATTTTTTGAGAAATATGAAGGTTATATCTCTTCTCATGATTACAGAAGAGCAGATGACGAAGAATTGAAAAAAATTGCTGAGAAGATAATCGAATAAAAATCTTCTAAAAACTTAAAAACCTTTTTTCAAAATAAATTTTATGAAAAATATAATAATAACTGCCTGTGATGAAAAATATGGAGATTTTCTAATAAATCACTGGTTAAGATCATTAAAAGATAATGTTGACCTAACAAATATTGATATTGCTGTTATTGATTATGGACTAAGCAAAAAACAAACAGAAGCACTAGAAAAAGAAGAAATAATCCTAATAAAAAAAAGAAAAAAAGAGCATATAGTTATACAAAGATTAAAAGATATAAGTTACTTTCTAAAAAATAGATTATACGATCAAGTGTTAATGTGCGATAGTGGAGACATTATTTTCCAAAAAGACATAAAAGAATTATTTGAAAAAAATAAAGAAGATATAAAAGTTTCTTTTGATAGCTCCAATATTTTTTTTCAAGTTTATTTAAACCCCATATATTTCAATAAAAAAATATTAAAAGAGCTAATGAAATTAAATTTAAAAAAAAGAATGATAAACGTGGGTCTAATTGTTGGCCCTAAAGAAAAAATCCAAAAGTTATTAAAAAAGTCATACAGAATAATAAAAAACAAAAAAAATTATGGACCAGACCAAATAGCAATAAATTATTTCTTAAGAAAAGAAGGATTCAAAATAATAGATGAAAAATATAATTTTATCCCTCTTGCTACTGAAAAAAAATTTTATGTAAAAAATTCTAAATTTTATGATGAAAATTTTAAATTAATACCTGTTGTTCACAACGCCGGCAAATCAAATCTTTTTAGATTGATTGAAAACTTTGGATATGGTAAAGGAAGAAACAATGTCAAAAAATTTTATTTGATAACAAAAACATACAATAGAATAATAAAAAAAATTTTTACAGAAAAAAACTAGCTCATACCAAGTGTTCATAATGTTGGAAAAGAAAATTTTATAAGAGGAATAAAAAACTTTGGCTACGGAAAAAACCATAATTCAAAATCAATATTCTTCTTATCCTCAAAAATAGTAAGAAATTAATTTCCGGGCTCCAAAACAATCAAAGAGTAATCTTTTTTTTCTGCCAATCTCTTAATTTCTTCAAGATAAACCTTCTTTATGTTCTCTTCAAATTTATAATATTCTTCAGCTTTTTTTGTAATTTCAAACATGAGCAAATTTGTCGCAGCACTTAAAGAATCCTCGTTTTCTAGCAAAAAATTTCCAATAACTTTCTCTTTTGCTTTTTCTAATTCTCTTTCTGTCAAATCAGACAACTTTGAAAACTCCTCTAAAGAAACCTTGATAACTTCATCTTTTTTCTCTTCGTCTGTTCCAGCATAAATATAAAGATAAGAATAATTTTTTCCTATGTCTAAATCACTCTTTATAGCATAAGCCAAACCTCTCTTTTCTCGAACTTCTAAAAAAAGCTTGCTTGACATCCCCTCTCCTAGAATAGAATTAAAAACTTTTGCTGCATAACTCTCTTTTTCCGTCGAAAGTGGAAAATGAAAACCTATTGAAAGATTTGTTTGCGTTAGTTCTTTTCTTTTAAAGAACAATTTTTCATTCTTTTTTTCTGTTTTTGTTTCTTTTTTAATAGGTAAATTTGAATTTTTTGGGAGGTTATTTTCAACAAAAGACAAAACATTTTCAAAAGAAATATCTCCAACTACAACCAAAATAGAATTTTTCGGATTATAAAAATTTTTATGAATTTCTAAAAGCTTTTCCTTATTAAAAGACAAAACATTCTCCTTATTTCCAGAAATAGGCAAACCAAATGGCTTTTTATAAAGAGCTTCTTTTATCTTGTTTAAAACAAAATATTGCGGATTGTCATTGTACATCTTTATTTCCTCGCAAACAACCAAGGCCTCTTTTTTTATTTCTTCTTCTGGAAAATTAGGATTAAAAAAAATATCAAAAATTACATCAAAAGCGTTTTTCCAATATTTAGAAGGAACTTTTGTGTGATAAGCTGTCGTTTCTTCGTGGGTGAAGGCATTTAAGATTCCACCAATGCTTTCAATCTCTTCTGAAATTTGCTTCGCACTTCTTCTTTTCGTTCCTTTAAAGCACATATGTTCTAAAAAATGAGCTATTCCTTTTTTATTTTCGCTTTCGAAAGCAGAACCGAATCTCGTCGCCAGAATTAAACTAACAACTGGAACATCTCTTTTTTCGTAAATGATTGTAAAACCGTTGGGTAAAACTTTTTTTGTAAATTTTGCCATAAAAAAGAAAATAAAGAAAGGTTTTTAATTATTTCTACACCTAAAAACCCTCTCCTCACCAATAAAAAACTCTTCAACTTCGAAATTTTCATTCAAGAAATATCTGAGCCATTCTCTTTTTACTTCAAACTTTTTTTTGCCAGACAAACTTTTCGTTGGCATTGTAACAACAAGCAAATCATCTTTTCTCAAATATTTTTTTATCATTAACAACAATTTTTTAGAAAAATCTCTTTCAAAAGCTTCTAACGCATCAATAATTTGAAACAAAAAAATTGCTTTTGGAATCTCGGCCTCTTTGACAAATTTTTCAACTGAGCCTAAATCAAAAATATCCAAATGAAAAACTCTTGCCTTCACAAAACCTCTCTTTTTAAAAAATTCGTTTGACTTTTCAACAATTTGGCCAACCGCTTCTAAACCAACATATTTTATTTCACCCGTATTTTCTTTCAAAGAAACATAAGAAAAACCATTTACCCCGCAACCAATATCTAAAACTTCTCTAAAATTCTTGTTTCCCTCGAAAATCTTTTCATAAAATTCCATATAATCTCTTTTTTTAGAAGAAACATGTCTCTTCAAAATTTCTTCGTCTTTAATTTTTAAAACCTTGTTTGTCAAAAAAACACCAAAATATTTTCTTAATAAAGCTCTTGTCTCCTTAAAGTTATTTTTAGATAAACTTAAAGCCTTATCAATTAAAGAATCTGGCAATTGGGAAAACTCTTTCTTCTTTTTGACCTCGGAGACTAAAATGCTCATAAGATATATAAAATAAAGGGCATTAAAAAATTTATTAAAACAAAAACCCTTATTAATCCAAACCTTAATAAAAAAATATGGAAAAAATAGGCCTCTCTGAAAAAGAAACAAAATCCCTTTTGGAAAAATATGGCTATAACGAGTTGAAAGAAATAAACAAAAAAACACCTCTAAAAATTATTTTCAATCAAGTTAAAGCAAACTTTGTCATTTATCTTCTTCTTTTCGCAATGATTTTGTCTTTTGTCGTTGAAAAAAATCTTACAGGGTTTGTTATTTTAGGAGTTATAGTCATTGTAATAACAACTGGCTTTATTCAAGAATATCGCGCAGACAGGGCAATAAAAGCACTAAAAGAAATGCTTCTTCCAGTAACTATTGTTATTCGTGATGGAAAAGAAAAGGAAATTTCTTCAAAAGAGCTAGTTCCAGGAGACATAATTATTTTAAGAAGCGGGGAAAAAATCCCTGCCGATTGTTTGATTTTAGAAGAAAAAAATTTGCTTGTCAATGAATCAATACTAACTGGAGAATCAAAAGAAGTTTCAAAAAAAGCAACAAAAAACGAAGAAGATTACAAAGAAGAAAATGTTTTGTTTATGGGGTCTTTTATCATAGAGGGAAAGTGCATAGCAAAGGTCTTGCATACAGGGATGAACACTAAATTCGGGAAAATTGCAAACTTAATTTCAACAACAGAAAAAGAATTGCCTCTTCAAAAAAAGATGAACAAAATAGCAAAAAGATTAGCAATTTTTGGAATAACTTTCTCCTTGCTTACTGCTTTAATGATGATTCTCAAAACCCCGCAGTTCACTAATGAAATATTAATTGAAGCGATGATTATAGCAATTGCCGTCGCAGTAGCATCTTTTCCAGAAGGATTCCCTGTTGTCTTGATAACTTCTCTATCTACGGGTGCCTATAGAATGGCGAAAAAAAATGCAATAGTAAATAGAATGTCTATTATAGAAACCCTTGGAGAAACAACAGTAATTTGCTCTGACAAAACAGGAACAATAACAAAAGGTGAAATGACTGTGAAAAAAATTTTAGCCGACGGAAAAACCTATGATGTTTCAGGAGTTGGTTATGAAGGCCACGGAGATTTTTTTATAGAAAGAGAAAAAATAAACCCGAAAAAAGAAAAAGTTCTGCTAAAATTAATAGAAACAGGAGTTTATTGCAATGATGCTTTTATAGAAAGAACAGGCGAAGACAAGGAATTCAAAATAATCGGCTCGCCAACAGAGGCCTCATTATTAGTTTTAGCTTCAAAAATTGATCTTTACAAAGAAGACATAAAAGGAAAAAGAATAGAAGAGATACCTTTCAATTCTTCAAGAAAAATTATGTCTGTTTTGCAAGAAAAAGACAAAGAAAAAATAATTTACACAAAAGGAGCTGTTGAAATTCTTATTGAAAAATGTAAGTTCATTGAAAGAAAAGACGGAATTTTCAGAATGACAGAAAAAGAAAAGAAAAAAATTTTAGAAACAAACAAAGAATTTAACTCAAAAGCATATAGAACTCTTGGCCTTGCCTATAAGAATGTTAAAACAAACACAATAAAAGAAGATGAATTAATATTTTTAGGAATAGTTGCAATAGAAGATCCTCCAAAACCAGAAGTTGCTGAAGCAATAAAAACTTGCAAGCAAGCAGGAATAAAAGTTAAAATGATTACGGGAGATAACAAAGAAACTGCTATTTCTATCGCAAACCAAATTGGCCTTTCTGGAAAAGTCATTGAAGGAAAAGAACTAGAAGAATTAACTGAAGAAGAACTCTCAAAAATTGTTGACGAAATAGTAATTTTTGCAAGAGTAAAACCAGAACACAAACTAAAAATTGTCAAAGCACTAAAAATAAATGGTGAGATTGTAACAATGACTGGCGACGGAGTAAATGATGCCCCTGCATTAAAAGAAGCACATATTGGTGTCGCAATGGGGAAAGCAGGAACAGATGTTTCAAGAGAGGTTGCTGATATGACTTTAAAAGACGACAATTTCGCAACAATAGTTGAAGCAATAAAAGAAGGAAGAACAATTTTTTCAAACATACAAAAATTCACAACATATCAGGTTTCAATAAACTTTTCACAAGTAATGCTTATCTTCTTAGGAATTCTTTTAAATCTTCCAGCCCCGCTCGTAGCTATACAAATTTTGTTTATGAATCTTTTTTCCGACGAAATAACCGCAATAACTCTTGCTTTTAACCCTTATTCTCACGATGTCATAAATCATAAGCCGAGAAAAAAATCCGAAATAATAACTAAACCTTTATTTTTAATGATGGCTGTTGCCGGTCTGATGATGTCCATCGGTTCCTTAGGAATTTTTTATTATGTATTGCAAAAAGGAAAAGAAGAAATAGCAGCACGAACAATAACTTTCGCAACTATGGTTTTCTTCGGAATAACAAACGCTTTCAACTTCCGTTCATTTAGAAAAACTTCTTTAAATAGAAGCCCTTTCACAAATAAACCTCTTTTCTTTGCTTCAATAATAGCAATATTTTTCACAATATTGACAATCTATAATCCTTTCTTCAATAAAATTTTTGAAACTACACCAATAAAACCTTTTTACTTAGTTTTTGGAATTTTAATTTCTTTATCTGTTTTAGTTGTGTTTGACTTATTAAAATATTTAAATCACAAAAAGAACTTTTGGACAGAAGATATGCAGGAGTTTGTGAAAAAACATTAAAAAAGATTAGCAAAATATTTATAGAGGTGATTCCCTAAATAAAAGTTTATTTCTTTATTAAAACCTCCTTCTAAAAGAAGGTCACACCAAGGACTATCTGTTCCAAATAAAACCCTTTCATTAAACAAATTTAAAAAGTAATCTGTTATTTTTATAGGATGCTCTTTAGATAAAAAAAATTTTTTAAACTTTGGAACAAAATCTTGATTTTTTATCATTGTCAAAAAAGGAGAAATATCTAAATAAACATTCTCAAACACAGAAATTTCTTTCAAATCATCTAAAAAGAATCTCCCACAATGAGTTATAATAATGTTTGCATTAGAACTCGAGCAAAAATCTAATAAATCTTTTGGTCTTTCACCTTCATCCAATCCTATATGAGATATTTTCGGCTTAGAGGAAGTTAAAAGATTATTAAAAATAGAGGAAAATCTCAATAAATTATATTTATATTCTAAATCTTTAGCAGAACAATAAAGCTTAAAACCTTTAAAAAATCTTTCATTAGATGTAAAATATTCCTCATTATCTAAAAAAGGATGGACAAACATAAAAGGAATTATTCTATTATCAAACAAAGAGTATTCGTAAATCTTTAAATTTTCTTTCTTGTAAGGGTTTAAAGAGGGGAAAACATTTGGCATAGGAAAAACAACGGCTCTTGAAATTGTATATTTTTCCATACGACATAATAATTCTTCCAAAGATAGTGAAAGGCCGGTTCTTAAATCTGTTCCTAAATGAACATGGTGGTCTACTATATCCATTATTTAAAATCTTCTTTTAGAAGACCAAAATAAACAACATCTTTAATTTTTTTGTCGGCTCTACAAATATATTCTTTTCTTAAATATCCTTCTTCTCTAAAACCCAATTTTTTCAGAAGTCTAATAGAAATTTTATTTCGGGGGTAAACTTCGGCCGAGATCTTTCTAAGTTTTATTTTCTTAAAAGAGAAATTGATTAAAAATTTAACTGCTTCCGTACCAAAACCTTTACCTTGATAATTTTCACCTATAAAATACATAATTCTTCCTGTTTTTTGACTATTGTCTACAAATAAACCGACAAAACCTATAATGATTTTTTTTCTTTAAATTGAATAATAAAAGAATAGCTTTTTCTTGGTCTTTCTTTTCTACTTAAATAAGATTTTTTAATTAACTCTTCTGCATCTTTTATAGTGAAAGGAAAACGATAGTTTAAAAGCCACTTTGTTATATTAATATTATTAAGCAAATTCTTTAACTCAAATTTATCTTCCCTTGTTAATTCTCTTAAAACCAATCTTTTAGTTTCTATTTTCATTTCCAACAAGGGGGATCTTCTTCAAAAACGTCATTTTTAATCGCAAGGGCTCTTGCTCTACAACCCCCACAAGCATATTTCTTATCACAATACCTACATTTTCCTTTTAAATTCATCTTCAGCATCTCCCTAACAAATTTATTAGATTTATACTTTTCTATCATCTCTTCTATAGTTAGATCAAAAACATTCATCATTGGTATATTTAACAAAGAACAAGGCGTCATTATTCCATCAGAATTAACATTAAAAGTAATTACGCATGCACCACAACCATCAAAAACCTTCTTATAGCCTCCCTATTTCTCACTTCTGGATGAAACAAACAACAATAAATTTTCCTCTTTTTATGTTTGACCGCTTTTTGAATTGTTCCACTATAACAAAAAACTTTCCAATTCTTATCAAAATTCACATAATTGTTGTGCAAATGCCAAACTTCTTTTTCTCCTTCCAAACCTAAAAAATTTCCAGAAAATTTTTCTCTCAAAAGACCTATTTCTGTTTTTTTCTTTATCTTTCCGCCAAACAAAAGGCCTAAAATCTGCATTCCAGCACATATTCCTAAAATAGGTTTTTCTGTATCTTTGAGAAGGTTAAATCTTTCAATATAATTCAAAAAATCATTGTCCATTAGAGAAGTCCCAGAAATAATTATTTTATCACAATTATTAAAATCATCTTCGCAAATTTCTCTATAACTTTTAACAAAAAAATCAAAACCTTTCTCTTTAAGGATATTTTTTATCGGTTCAACAAATTCAAACTCGTGTAATTTTTCTTTACAGGTTGATATTATCAAAACTTTCATTCAAAAATACCTCTCCAAGAATTTCCTTCTCCGACAACTTCTTTTAATTTAACCTTTAATTCTTTCCTAAAAAAAGGACAATTCAAAACCAAACTTTCAAACTCTCCTCCTTCGCCAGCAGGGTTTATTCTAAATCTTTCGTAAATTTTTTTAAGTTCTACAATAGTCTTTTCGTCAATTTCTTTTCCAACCCAAGATTTATCAAAAGGATACGCGGCAACAGCAGAGATAATGACTCTAAAATTACTATCTAATAACTCCTTCAAAATTTCAAATTGATCTTTTTGCCACAAAGGATTAAAGCACTCTATCTTAAAGTCATTACAAATTTTTTGTATTCTTGAAGATTGATAAACGCTCTCAACAGCGCCCGTAACAATACCTTCAATTCTAAAATTCTGAATAGATTCTTTTATTGCTGCTTTCAAATCCGCTAACTCTTCTTCCTTTTTTCCTTTTGTCTTTCTTACAACTATAGGAACATTCATCAACTTTGCCTGCTTTTCAACTAAATTAATTGCCGAAGTATGAAACATAAAACTATCTTTGTTGTCTGAAAAAATTGAAATTAAACAAGATATTTCATAACCTTCCTTTTTAGCAAGAAAAGCTGCATAAGTTGAATCTTTTCCTCCGGAAAACAAAACACCAATTTTCATAAAAAATAAAAATAATTTAGGATTAAAAAATTAATTGATTATTAAAAAATTTTAAAAAAAATTTTAGTAAGAAGACAAGTTTAAAAAGATTAGTTTTGAATAAGGTAGAATTTTATATTTTATGGACAAAAAATATATTATTAATTTTTTATATAAAACAAAAGGTATAAAAACCTTAGTATACTTAAAAAATAAATAAATAAAAGGAGGGAAAATGGACACCTTAACAAAAGTGGCAGTAGTTCTTGCAAATATAGGTGCAATTAATTGGGGTTTGAAAGCTATTAGCGATAATGCAGAATTAGTACAATATCTACAAATAGATTTGTTAATAAGAGTAGTTTATGGATTAGTTGGTATTGCAGGGGTATACTGCTTAGTAAAATTATTTATGGATAAAAAAAATTAAGTAAATTTTTTTTTATTTTTTTATGCCTGTAAATGCTAGTCCTGAATTTGCAAAAGCTGAAAAGGAATACTTAGAAGCAAAAACTCTTGAAGAAAAAATAGAAAAACTAAAAAAAATGATTTCTCTTGCCCCTTCGCATAAAGGGGCTGAAAACCTCCGTGCAGAATTAAGAAGCCGTCTAAAAAAATTAACAGAAAGTCTAGAAAAACAAAAATCTTCTGGAAAAACGACACAAAAAGGAATAAAAAAAGCAGAAATCCAATGCGTTTTAGTCGGCTTTCCAAATTCTGGAAAAACAACTTTGTTTAAAAATTTAACAAAGCAAGAAATAAAAATTTCTCCACAACCTTTCTCCACAATTGAACCTGACTTAGGAACTTTTGATTTTGAAGACATAAAAGTTCAAATTATAGATATGGCTTCCTTTCCCAAAGAGGACAAAGGAATAATAAACAACACAGATAGTTTAATTTTAGTAGTCGAAAGTTTAGAACAAATAACAAATTCAAAACCATACTTAGAAAAATCAAAAGCAAAAAAAATTCTCGTCTTCAATAAAACAGACCTTCTTTCAGATGAAGAAAAAAGAAAAATAAAAGAAACAATAAAATCAAAATATAAAGAGTTTTTTTCTTTTTTTCTCTTAAATCAAAATGACAATTTAGAAGAACTAAAAAGAAAGATTTTTGAAAGTTTCAACATTATCAGAGTTTACACAAAAGAACCAAAAAAAGAACCTTCAAAAGAACCGCTTATTTTGAAAGAAAACTCAACAATAAAAGACATGATAGAAAAAATTTCAAAAAATCTTCTAAATAAAGTTAAATCTGCAAAAATATGGGGTCCTTCTTCGAAATTTCCCGGACAAACCGTCGGCCTTGAACATATCTTAAAAGATAAGGATATTGTTGAGCTGAAGATAGAATGAGAAAACAACGCCTTTTCTTAATATTGAGTATAATTTCAATTTTGATTCTGCTTTTGCTTTCAGAATTTCAAAAACCTATTGCGGAAGGAAAAATTAAAGAAATAAAAAAAGGTCTTCCAACAACAATAAACCTATATAACTCCCAACTAGAAATAATTATTTTTGAAAAAGAAATTACCTTAAAAAAGAATGACGAAATAAAAATTTTTGGCTCTTTCCAAAATAAAAATCAAATAATCGCAACAAAAATAATATGTACGAATTGCTAATTTTTATCTTGGTTGGAATTTTATTTGGGATTATTACAGGATTAACTCCTGGAATTCATACAAATCTCTTGGCAGTTTTTCTTCTTTCAATTTCACCGATGCTATTAAATTATTTTTCTCCGATAGCAGTCATCGTTTTAATAGTTTCAATGGGCCTAACAAATACTTTCATTGATGCAATTCCTTCAATTTACCTAGGAGCACCAGATGAAGAAAATTCTCTTTCTGTTTTGCCCGGACATAAAATGCTTTTAGAAGGTCGTGGTCACGAAGCAGTTCAATCAACACTAATTGGTTCAATAATAGCAGTTATAATTTTTTTATTAATTACACCTCTTTTGATTTTTATTATTCCAAAAATTCAAAACCTCATCGAAAAAATGATGGCTTTCTTTCTAATTTGGGCAGTTATTTTTCTTTTAATTAGAGAAGAAGAAAGAAAAAAAGCTTTCATAATTTTTATTTTGTCTGGAATTCTTGGAATTGCTTCAACAAATCTTTCTATAAACCAACCCTTATTACCTTTACTAACAGGCCTATTTGGAACATCTACTTTAATTTATTCTATCTCACAGAATTCTTCTCCACCGGAACAAAAAATTGAAAAAACAAAAATTAATTTAAAAGAAATAAAAAAACCTTTTTTAGCAACTGCAATTGTTTCCCCTATTTGTTCTTTTATGCCTGGAATGGGTGCCAGTCAATCAGCAATAATTGGAACAAGTTTTTTCAAAAAAATTTCTCAAAAAGAATTTTTGATTCTTGTTGGAAGCACAAACACTTTAGTTTTATCCGTTTCTTTCTTGATTTTATATTTAACAAACAAAAAAAGAAGCGGTCTCGCAGCAGCAATTTCACAACTAACAACAATAGGAAGAACAGAAATGACATATATTATAGGAACAATAATTTTAACGACAATAATTTGCTTCCTTCTAACGATAAAAATATCAAAATTCTTCGCGAAAAACATAACAAAAATAAACTATGAAAAACTTTCAAAAGGAATAATTTTTTTCTTGTTTTTGGTTGTTTTCCTAGTTAGTGGTTTTAAAGGAATTCTAGTTTTAGTCAGCTCAACCTTGCTCGGTTTAACAGCAAGTTATCTAGGAGTAAGAAAAGGTTTTCTAATGGGTTGTTTAATGCTTCCTGCAATTTTGTGGTATCTTCCGATTTAATATTCTTCTATTATTTATTAATTTAAAAGGCCATATTTTTGCTCTCGCCCTCTTAATGGATATTATCATAACTTTTTTTATGATAACATTATGTTAGTTGCAATTTGAGAACCTGCTTATTACCCCCCCAAACGGAAGCGCGCTAGTCATACGAAGAAGTTTTTAGCGAAAGTTGTGATTAAGTTTATAAACTAAAATTTATTTAGGATTAGATATGGATAAAAAATATTTTAATAAAAAACTAATTAAAAGAATGTTTGGTGATGCAGGTTCATTAAATGTTTCTGAAATAAAAAATCAACTAAATGAACTAGATAAGATATTTTCAAAAAATTTTAAAAAAAATTCTCCACGAGTATTTTCTTATAATAAGGAAAAACCTTCATTAATTGAAGAAGATCCAAAAGATTTAATGGATACATTTTCAGGATTACAATATTATTTTGATCATTGTTTAAATTGGCGTTCAGTAAGAACACAGTTTAATGTTACTCCTCCTCCTAGTTTAATTTCTATTTCTTCACAAGTTTTAGTGGATATGGTCAACCCTACATTAGCGACTGAAATTGGATGTGGAAATTTATTACAGCTTGAAAAAGAAATAACAAGGTTTATAAGTCATTTGGTTGGATGGAATGATAAAGAGTCCATAGGCATTTTTACATTCGGAGGAACCGGAACAAATCTGTATGGTATGAAAATAGGACTTAATAAAAGTCAGCCTTCCATTTCGTTAGAAGGAGTTAAAGATGTCGTTTTCATTGATAATGATCAAACTCATTCTTGTCATAGAACTGCTTGCGACTGGCTAGGTGTTGGGATTAACAATGATATTATTCTAAAAACTTACGATGGTATTATAAATCCAAATGAGCTAGAAGAAGCAATGGTAAATGTAATTAAAAAAAATAAAAAAATAGGGTGTATCATTCTAAATGGAGGAGAATCCTATGATTACTCTGTTGATCCGATTTACGATGTTTACAAAGTTAGAGAGAAAGTTTGTAAAAAATTTGATCTTAATTACAAACCCCATATCCACGTTGATTCAGTGAGCGGGTGGGTTTTTTTAATGTTCAATAATTATGATTTTTCAAAAAATCCTCTTTCTTTTTCAAAAGAAAGTCTCAATAAAATAAAAGCAATGAATTCTAAAATAAAACAATTAAAATACGCAGATTCATTTGGTGTAGATTTTCATAAAACAGGATTTACGCAATATATTTCCAGTTTATTTATGCTAAAAAACAAAAGAGACATACAATTTATCGCAGAAGGATCTAGAGGAGCGACTGCCCAATCTTTTGAAATTTCTGGTTACTCGCCAGGGCAGTATACTTTAGAAACATCCAGGAGTGCTATTGGTCCTGTTTCAGCTTATGTAACTTTGTCTTCCCTGGGGATAAAGGGGTTTCAATATTTGATAGGTAACTTTATGGATGTTGCTGAAGACTTGCGATCAAGATTAAGAAAAGATAAAACATTTATTTTATGTAATGGTCAAGCCCTTGGATGGTGTACTTTGTTTATCATAAACCTTTTTAATAAAAAATTAAGTTTTCAAGAAGTGTTAAGTTATGACCAATCCAAGCAAGATAAAATAAATAATTATCAAAAAGAGTTTTATAAATATTTAAATGAAGGAAAGAATAAAAATAAATGGGTCTTCTCGCTATCTGGAAGATATAAGATTAGGGCTTTCAAATTATATCCAATGTCTCCATACACTTCCAAGAAAAATAATGATGAAATTTTAAACTGGATTAAACAAAATAAAAAAGAATTTGATAAAAGGTATTATGACACTGCACGAAATAAACAAATTTTTGAATAAATATCCTGATCTGAAAGGTTTTAGGGGATTCATAACTGCTATATTTAAAAAACCAGATATTAAAGGACTGTTTTTATGTGGCTCAAGGGCAAATAAAACTTCTAATATAAAAAGAGACTTATCTGATTTTGACTTTTTTATAATAACTTCCAAGAAAATCTCTGAAATGCAATCTTTGCACTACCACATTAAAAATGTCAGAGTAGAAGTTATGCTTTATGAAGAAAAAAAATTTCTTAAACCTTCAAATTACGACAAAAATCTTCTGAATAAACTATTGAATAAATCCGAATTAATATTTTCAAAAAACAATGAAGTAAAAAAATCTTTCATTAAATTTTCTAACTCAAAACTAAAAAAAGGAGTTTCAGAATCTGAGTTAGATTCTATGTGGTTTAAAATAATTTGGAATGCATTAAAAGTAAAATCATATGAAAAAATAGATGTTGATTTGGCCGAGATTCTTGCAATGCAGAATTATTTTTTTATTGGTTTATTATATGGTCGTATGTGTGGGGAGCAAATTTATAACTTGTCGGAGAGCATTAAATATATGAAGAAAACGAATACCTTTCTTTGGAGAAAATATAAAAATATTCTTAATAAACCGAATAAAAGAAAAGAAATAGAAAAAATTATTCCTTTTTTACCGAATTCTGATTATTACCTATCAAAAAAATCTTTAATAGAACTAAATAATTTCATTAGCCCATTAACTGTGATCGGAAAAGAAAGTAAAATTATTAAAGATTATAAGTATGAAATAGATAAACTTGTACTTCCTACTTTAAAATTTTTAGAAGAAGATAATTAATACTTCAAAAGAAATTCTGAAATCTTTTGCTTTGCAGATTCTCTTCTTTTTTGATGCTCTGAGATGAATTTAGTTATCTTTTCAATAGCATATTTTTTCATTTCCCAACTTAATAGTTTTCCTGATTTATAATCTTGCTCAAGTTGATTAAGTTTTTCATCTGATTCTTCAAACAAGTATTTTAGATATTGAAAGGGAATATCAATTTCAGGATTTCCTCCTTTTTTTCTGTGCTCCTCTATTGTTGCTTTCCCCCCCGAGAACGCATATTTGTTAATTTTATTTTTAATTTCTTGAGGAGTATCTGTTGTTAATATGCCCTTCACGGCGTCAGAACTGCTCATCTTTCCCTCATTTCCAGTTAAAGGAGGTAAAAATGAACACTGAATACTGGAGGGCTTATAATATCCTAATTTTGGCAAAATGTCTCTTGTTAGTCTAAAATGAGGGTCTTGATCTATAGCATGAGGGATTAAGCAAGGCATCTTCTTTTTCTTTAAAATACATGGCAGAAAAGATGGAACTGTTTGCATTGATGTGAAGAATATCGAGCCTATATTTGTACTATCATTAAAACCAAAACTAGATTTTATTGTAGAAAAAGTTATTTTTTTAGCAACTTTTATTGCTTCAGGATATAGCAAACCTGCATGTTTTGTATCTATTATAAAATAGGTTTTTTCTGGATTGAAACCTACCGCAATAACATCTAAGATATTCTCATTTAACCATTTTTGAACTTCTTCATAAGTTAAATCCTTATACATAAACTTCTCGTCATCTGTAAATTGAAAATATAATTCCGCATCAAATGTATCTTGGAGCCATTTTGTAAAATACCACACCACAAAATGTCCTATATGTATTGGTCCAGAAGGACCGCAACCAGTATATAGAAAAAATTTATTTCCTTTATCATATTCATCAAATAACCAATTTAAATCCCTATGCGCAAAAAATATTTTTCTAGTTAACATAAGATGCAAATCCTTAGCATACTTTTTAATTCGATTTAATAAAGGTTTGTCTATTTTTTCCAAACCAAATTCATTTATCAACCTATTATAGTCTACACTTCCCTTTACATCATAAGGGTTAACAAGGGTGTTGTCCTTCATCATAAGGAAAAATATAATTGCCTTTATAAATATTTTCCAAAAAATATTCTCTTTTTCTAAAAAAAATAATAGCGCGCTTCCGTCCCCGACCACCTACACACTCACAAACGCCTTCGCCTCGCAGAAAAACTTCTTTTAACCGACCAACGAGAAAACCAACAAAATGCTTCGCACTTTCCTCTAACACAGGTTAAGAGGTTCGCAAAGCTCGCCCAAATTTTTCATGGATAATGCGACATGAGGCACGAATCTTATTTGAAGATCCTAAGATTTTTATAATAAGTCATATTATTCATAATAATTATATAGACTTGATTAATCTAACTTTTTTCTTGTCCCTTAAAAAGAATATCTTTTCTTGGAAGATAATCAATAGGACATCTTGGATCATTTACATACTGCGTTTCAAAAAGAAGTCTTTGAATGCCTTCAGGCGAATTTAATCGTATCAATCTTGAAGCAATTTCTCTATTCAATCTTGGCGGTTTTTGATCTTCTTCAAATAAGTCATAAGGACTTGCAAAGCGAAGTTCGCCATCCCCCAAATTATAAACTCTTATTGGATCTCCTGTTCTAGAATCAATATATGGTCCTCTTGTAATTTCTCGTCCATTGAAATCCAATAAAGATGAACATCCCATTTTACAAAAGATATTATAAAATATTTAAGCATTGTTGTGGTGTTCAATATAAAAACTAACATTCATTTTCTTTTTTAGTAAAAAAGAAACAAAAAACGGGCAATCTCTCTAATTAAATGGTCGGAGGGGAACCGTCCTCCTCCCCCCTGAAAGAAAAAATAAAATTAATTTTTTAACAAGTCTCGTAAAAGTTATATTAACCAAAAATTAATATTAATTTTCTGGGGAGATTACTGCTCCGAAAACAACATTTCCTGTACAATTTCCAGCTACACCCTTAGGAACATAAATTCTCCAAAAAGTAGGCTTAATGGCATTATTTTCATTTTCGTCTGTTCTTTTTTGAAGATTAAATTCTTTAATAACAATTTGATTTATATTTGGAGAAGTAAGATTAACATAAAAAGTCTCAAACTCGGACAAAGTTAAAGGCCCCAATGTTGATTCTGAAAGATTATATTTTTCATAATATATAGGTATTTTGCCCGTTCCACTTGGTGGTAAAGAACAATTCATAGCAAAACCATCGCCTATAGTTTGTGCATAACCTCCCAATGTTAAATTAACCATTACATTGCCATAATTTGTAACATTAACTTTTGCTTCATCGGAAACATAAGTCGCATTAACCTTTCCATAATCAATTATATCTGGCAAACCAAGAGAAAGAAGCTCTGTAACAGTTACATTGTACCTACCATTATCTAACCAAGAATAACTATCTCTTGCTGTAACGAAACATTGCCATAAACCAGGATTTGCATAATACTCTAAATAAAAACTACAATTAGCTAAAAAGCTAAACTCATCATCAGAATAAGAATTGTATGATCCAAAATTTTTTGAAATAACACAAGAACTATTTTTGTAATGGTTGTTTTTATTACTGGGTCCATTTTCACTACTTTGAGAAACATCAAAGAATGTTGCATTTACTCCTACAATATCGTCTTCCCCGTTCCAATCTCTAACAATAGCGATACAATTAACTTCTTTAGTAGAGTTTGGAATAAGATCAACATAAAAAGAATTCTCATCTATTGTTACATTTAATACTTCTGGAAAAACATTTCCTATCTCCAAAATAGTTCTGACAGTTACATTTTGTCCTATTCCTGCGATGCTAAAAGAAAAAAAACTTACAAAAGAAAAACTAAAAGATTACATATATTTGTTATTGGTTCCCATAATTTTACTTGGAAGTTACTTCTTATTAAGAAAGAAATTAATAAAAAAGAGCATTGATGAAATGCTTTTAGAAGAGTTAATTAACGATACAAAAAGAAAAATCAAAATAGGTGACATTGAGCTAGCAAAACAAAATTATAAACAAATACAAAAAGCTTATAATTCTTTAAGAAACAAAACAAGAAAAATATTTTATCCAGAAATAAAAAAAGTATACTCTGCCATTATAAAAAGAGAAATTGTTGAATTATTAAAAGAATATGATGAGGCTACTAAAAAAATGGATAGAGAAAAAGCAGAGCTTTCTTTTAGAAAAATCAATGAAATATACAAGAAGATTGATGAAGAAACAAAAGAAAGATTACAAAAAAAGATAGAATTTATAAGTTTAATAAAAAAATAATCAAAACCAACTCTTCAAATCAACCTGTTTGTCTTCTTCTTTTCCGAAAACTTCCTCTATGTACCTTTTTGCCAAATCTAATGATTGCTTCAAGTATGGAGGTATGTTATAATTCCTAGCAAGATTGAGAGCAAATTCTAGATATTTCTTTATTGAACCCTCTGAAATAGTAAAAATAATTTTCCCACCGCATTTCAAACATTTTCCTACTAAAGGAGGCCTTCTATATTTTTCATTGCAAGTACTACAACGAAATTCTTGCTGAGAAAATTTTCTTAAATTTCCTCTTATATCTCTAATAAAATGTCTGTCGATTATTAAACGTGCTACATCTGAAGCATCAACTGCCCTAATTTTATTAACGACCTCCATTTGCTTTTCGACTTTTTCCTTCATATTTGGCAAATACTTATAAGAAGAATTAAAAACACCTAAATGAATATTAGAAGTATCGTGGGTAAAACCAATTTCCTCGAAAGAATTTATTCCTTTTTTCAAAAAGCTCTTAACATTATCGACTTTAACTTCTGAAGAATGTTTCCTTTGTTCCGCTAATTGATAGAGCTCTAAAGGATAGCTCCAACAAGTTTCTAAATCTAAAATTTGGTCATCTACTTCCCCTTCCCTTATCCGTGTATTCAAAACAAGAGGAGCATCCTGTGTACCTCCTCTATGTGATGGAAGATATTTTAAAGAAAAATTAAGTAAAACGTCTAATAAAAGCATGACGGCAGCTTCATCACCATCACAATCCCTTCTCATTGCAGCATGCATAAATGGGCTGGCAATAATTCCTTGCATTTTGGTAAAACCAATTATTCTTCCAACTACGCCGGCACAATTATGTGGTGCCATACAAACAACCAAATGGCCAATCAAATCTTCTTTTGATTTAAGATTATAAAAAGAAGGCAAACCATAAAATTTTTCTAAAAGTTCATCTATAAATTTAGAAATCTTGAAAAAAACTTCATCTGCTTTTTCATCATTGGAAAAAGGGCAAGAAGGTAACAAAATATCATGAGGCATCAAAGTTAAAATTTGGTCTTCTTTTTCTAAAGGATTTCCAAAACAATCATATTCATAACCTAATTCTTTTAGTTTTTCTATTGATAAACCAATTTCAAAAGGCTTGAAATGTGTCATCGGAATTTCGGTTGCATCATATCTTATTGTTCCGTCTTTATTAACGCAAAGTCCATATTTTGCTCTTAAAAAACCCTTAACTAAATGTTCAACTTCATGATTTTCACTTGAAGTTCCTCTGACTCCTTTTATCAACTGAGGAATTTCGCTCTTGTCTAAATTTAATATAGAAACTGCACTATCGAAATAATCTTTTACATTTATTTTTTTAGTTCTAAAACCAGAGCAATTTTTATGCCCGCACTTCTTCTTTATTAAACCACCACATTCTTCACAATAAAAACTTCTTTTTGCATCTTTTCCACAGAAAGAACATTTTGGATAAAGAATTTCTTTCTCGCAAAACTCACAATAAAAAACAGGAAATTCTGCATTAACTAAACCGATATTATAAGCTTCATTAACACTCCTAAATCTACCGCCCTCTTCTCCAACTGAAAAAAGAACATTTGGACTGCCAGTAAGTTTCCTTAGTTTTGCTTTTTCTGGCCTGCCCATTCTTGCTCCGATAAAATCACCTGCCTTATCTTTTATTTTGAAAAAAGAAAAATCATTAATAAAATCGAGTAAATCTTTATTAGAATTTAAAAAAAAATCCGATATCTCTTTCGATTTTTCTTTAAAATTTTCTCTAGTTAAACCCAAATTTAAAAAAAAGGCATCTGTTTCCTTAATGACAATGTTATCTAAAAAAACATCGTGTTCAACACCCAGTAACTCGAGAGCTCTTTTTCCTAGAAAAAATTTTTGTTTAAAAGATGAAGAATAAGGTAAAACCAACTTTTCATTAAAAGAAGAATTTGAAATCCATTCTAAAAGATTGACAAACATCTCTTTTTCGATTTGAGACCAATAAAAAATATATTTGGGGTGCAAAGGAATTCCATATTTCTTAGAATACTCGAGTGATTCATTTAATGAAATTTTAAAAGGATTGATATCTTCTTTAATGAATTGTTTCAATTCCAAATACCACCATTCTTCAACGTAACCTGGTTTTAATAACTCCGAATTCCTATTTACAACATCGCCAAAAGAGACAAGAATATCTCCTAAATAAAGAATTTCTTCAACTTCTTCATAAATTTTTTTCGCTTCCTCTAGATTATTGATTTTTTTAACAGAACCGTTCTTTAATTTAACAATTGGTCCCTCTATTAAATCACAAGAGGTGACAACACAACCTTTTGTTGGTCTTTCAATTTTTAATTGAGTTCCGTTAGAAATGAAAGAATTGGTTAAAAACATTGTAGCAGGATGAATAGAAGTTGCTGAAAATCCGGAAACTCTGCTTCTACCGTATCTAAATCTAAAAGCTCCGCTTCTTGAAGGATGACCAAATATAGGTCTTCCAGCAACAATATCCTTTATATAAGTCGGAGTAACGTCTTTTGTACCTTTCTCTCTTTTTTTATGAATTTCAATATATTTTTCTAAAAAGTTCCAGTCTGATAATTTAAAACCTTTTTCTCTTAAACTTTTAATCATTCTTAAAATTTTAGCTGCTTTTTGAGCAAGACCTTCTGCTAAAACCAAACAAACGCCTCCCCTTATTCTATTAGTTTCTATTCTAGACAAATCTTTAAAATTAGAAACTTCTATTTCTTCCGTTGATTCTCCTGAAATTTGTAAAGGAAGGTTGGCAGCTAAAAAAACAATTTCCTCTTCTGTTGGAAAATATTGAAGATTAGTTATTCTCTCATGATAATTAACTATTTCTATAAATAATCTCTTAATTTCTTCTTCTGAAGGATCATATTTTTCATAACCAAAAAATTCCCTCAAATAATCTATAATAACTAAAGAAAAAGCAGCTCCTGTTCCCCCCGCACTTCTTATTGGTCCTGAGAAATAGGGAATAAAATATTCTTTACCTTCTCTCGTTTTACCTATTTTTAAAGAAGTAAAGCCTTCAATAGGTGAAGAAACAACACCTAAAGTGATATATGCAAAACCAACCCTAATGCCAGCATCTATTCCTTCTAATAAACTTTTAAACTTACAAAATTTTTCTTTTGCAATTTCTTCAGCTATTTTTAAACTTATAGCAGGATCCAACTTTCCATAAAGTTCTTCTAACTCTAAAATTCTTTTTGATATTTTAGTTTCTTTTAGTTGCGGATAGATTGTTGAAATTAAACCAACAGCTTTTTCTGCTAAATTAGAGGCTATATGAATCTCTACTTCTCCTTTCGGGTCAAGCCCTTTTTCTCTTGCCTTTTTAGCAATATCATATTCCTCAATTAATTTTCTTGATAAAAAATTAAAGTAAAGCTCAGAATTTTTCTTCATTTGAAAAGTTTAAAATTTTAATTTCTCTTGTTTTTAAATTTAAAATAGGAACCTTGCAAGGATCTGGTTCATGCCCTACTTTCTCCTCAAAAGGTGTTTTTGACTGCCAGCAAGAAGAAGAAACAATCAAAATATTATTATAATAAGAAACTTCTGGTCTATGTAAATCTCCTGTACATATTATATCAGGTATTTCTTCTATAAGATGAAAATCTTTTTTTCCATTAGGAACATAGTCATAATTTCCATGTGCAGGACAAAGAAGCCTTCTTCTTAACATTTCCTTAATAACAACAGAAGGGGATCTATGACCAAAAGAAGCTCTTATTTCTTCTAAAGATTCAATAATACCATGCATTCCTGCACCATGATACATTAAAACCTTAAAACCTTCGCTTATTTCAACAAGAGAAGGATTAGAAACTAAATAAACATTAGGAAGCTCGTAAATTTTTTTCGCCCATTCTTTTGGTATAGGTGGTTGTGGCTCACCTACCCAAACTGCATCGTGTTGTCCTGGACAAATAATTATTTTAATATCTTTTTTTATTTCATCCAACAAATTACCTAAATATTCGTACTGTTTATACATATCTTTTATAAGTAAATATTTTTCTTGCTCTGGATAAACAGCTGTACCATCTACACAATCCCCTATTATAAAAAGATATCTAACTTTTTTGGCTATCTGATCTTCAGAGTTCAGCCACTCGATAAAACTTCTAAAATTTCTTTCTAAAAACATGGTAGAACCAACATGTATATCTGAAATAAAAGCGGTAAATTCTTCTTCCTTACTCTTTTTTCTATCTTGTAAAAAACAATCTGGAAAAAAAACATCGTTTGCAAAAAAAACCTCTCCATTAGAAAAAACTGAAAAAGCTACAACGTCGTCAGGAAGTATTTTCTTTGCTTTCTCAAAAGTAGAATTTTTTGAAAAATTTACTATTACCTTTCCTATCCCAGACAAATCTTCTACATCAAAAATAATATTGTTGTTTTTAGTAACTCTTTTATTTAAAATTGAAACGATAATAATGATATTGGATCTTTCTCTTGTAATTTTTTTTATAGGTTTATAATTACCAAGGTTTTTTTGAATGAGTAACTCTTTTAAAAAATTATATCTATAATTAAAAAGATCTATAAAATCAGATACGGATATTTTTTTTTGGGGCGAGTTATAAGAAAGAATAATCTTAACTTTTTCTGAATAAGAAATAATCTTTCTTTCTTCTGTCTTTTCCTTAAAACCTAAAGAAACAAAAAAATTTTTAACAAGAGTTTTTTCATTATTATCGAAAAAATTAATTATATCATAAAAAGAATTTAGAAAAAAATCTTTTGTAAGTATTCCTTTTTTTCCTAATTTAACAAAAGAAAGAATTATTTTTTTTGAAAGATTTGTTTCTAACTTTTCTAAGTTTTTTAAGATTTCTTTATCTATTAAAATACTATTCTGACTACATATTCTAAAAATTTCTTCTTTTATTTCCATAATTTATAAAGATATTTTTTTAACTAAAATTTCTTCCACTTTTTCTATAATGTTTTGAGGAATAGATAATTTTATTTCTCTTGTTCTTCCATGCCTTCCCTTAGAAATAACAATAGCGTTAATTAAACCAAACATATCAAAATCAGCTATAATATCTGAAACTCTTCTTTGTGTTAAAATTTCTAAATTTAATTTCTTACATAAGTCTTGATATATATTATAAACATCTCCTGTAAAAAAAGTTTTGGTTTTTTCATTGTTTTTTTTCTTTGTTAAATTAATTATAGTATATAATACTAATTGGTATTGCAAGGGTTGTGTTTCTACCAGGTCTAAAATTTTATCTCTTTCTATTTTTTCATTTGCCATATCTAAATGTTCTAAAGTTATTAGTTTTTTACCTTCTCTCTCTGCAATTTCTCCTGCAATTCTTAATAAATCTAAAGCTCTTCTAGCATCTCCATGTTCTCTAGCAGCAAGAGCTGCGCATTTTGAAATTACTGCTTCATCTACAACATTATCTTTAAAGGCCAGACTACTTCTATCTCTTAAAATATCTTGTAACTGCAAGGCATTATAAATTGGAAAAAGAATTTCTTCTTCACCTAAAGAACTTCTAACTCTTGGATCTATATTATCTAAAAAAGTAACATCATTAGAAATACCTATTAAAGAAATTTGAGATTTAGATAATTCTGAATTTAATCTTAAAAGACTATAGAGAAAGCTATCTGAAATTTTTTTTACTACTTGATCAACTTCATCTAAAATTAAAATTATTAACTGTTTCTTAGAATCTACTAATTCTACAAATTTATTGTAAACTTGTTGTGTGGGAAGACCTGTGCTAGGAACTTTTCCTCCCAATTCTTCTATTAAAGCAGCTAATATTCTATATTCTGTATCTGAAACTTTTCTTAATTTACAATTTAAGTATTCTATCCTCAAATCAGTATTTACTTCCCTTGCTTTTTTTAAAAGCTCATCACGAACATATAAAATAGACAGAGTTTTCCCAGTACCTGTTTTTCCATAAACAAAAAGATTACTTACTTTTTCCCCTCTTAAACTCGGAGCTAAAATAGAAGCTATTTGTTCGATTTGTTTTTCTCTATGAGGTATTGTTGAAGGAGTATAAGATGATTGTAAAACAGATTTGTTCTTGAATAAAGAGCTGCTTAAAGCTAGATTGAAAATATTTGAAAGTTCAGTTGCCATATAAAAAGACAAACTGAGAAGTATAAAAATATTTATTTACTCGAAATAGTGGTAAAATAACCTACATTTCATATAAGTCGATTATGCGAACTATAATACTGACCCTATATTTTCCTTTGGAAAATATTTATAAACAAATAAAAAATCGTGTTTTTATAAATTTTATTTAAAAATTTTTCTATGAAATAAAATATATATTTTATTATATTATTTTCTATTGACATCCCATTCTTTTTCCAAAAGAAATAAAGCTCTCACTGTTTTTATTACACTTAAAGATACAAAAAGATTTAAAAACTCTTCATTTCTTTCTACTTTATGGAAAAAAGACCTTACAAATCATTTCTTGGAAAATTAGTTGTAACAAAAGAAGGAAAGAGATTAGGTACTGTTAAAGATATAACTTTCGAAACACGAACAGGTGAATTAATAAACCTTATTTTAAAAGACTTAACTTCCCATGCTTTAAATTTAGCCATTGAAAAAACAAAAAATAAAGAAGCATTAATTCCATATCATTCTGTTATCGCCATAGGAGATTTTATAGTAGTTAGCGAAGAAGATTTATTCTAATCTTTTTTAAATAAATAGGTTTAAAAACCGTACTTTATTTTTTTCTTTTATGGCAATGGAAATTTCAATTTTAGGATTTAATTTAACAAAAATATTAGGATCAAAAAATCCAAGTTTTAAAGGAAATCTTGAAATAACTAACTCTATAAATATTTCTTCTATTGAAAAGCACGAAGTTAATTTTCTCAAAGAAGATATTTTAAAAATAGATTTTTCTTTTAAAGTTACATACAAAGATTTCGCTGAAATTCTTTTAGAAGGTTTTAGTTTACTAAAAATAGATCCAAAAAACTTTAAAGAGGTTTTAAAAGAGTGGAAAGATAAAAAGCTCAATAATGAATTTCAAACAATTGTTTTAAATCTAATAATGCAAAAATGTTCTATAAGGGCGATAGAACTTGAAGAAGAACTTGGTTTACCTATTCATATAAGATTACCTTCTTTGAAAGTTGAGAAAAAAGACAATTCTTAAATGAGAATAAGAAATTATAAAGAATAAGATGGAGAAAAAATAAAAATTTTTTAGTGAAATTTTATTAGAAATTTTTGGCTCTTCTTCTAATCTTGAAGATTTAGATAATATAAAAAAAGAATATTAGAAATTTTTGGTTCTTGAGGAAAAAGGAGAAATAATAGGAACTTTGGGGATAAAGAATGAAGGAGATACTAGGTTTTCTAGAATTTATATCAAAAAAGAAAGAAGAGGCGAGGGTCTTGGCAAGAGGCTTATAGAAAAAGCAATATCTCTATGCAAGAATAAAATATAAAAGAATTTTTTTAACAACTTATCAACAAATTAATTCAGAAAGTTTTTACAAAAAAATGGGTTTTAAAGAATTTAAAAGAGATGAAAGAATTTGGATGGAAATGTTTATCTAACTTTCGTTATCTTTTTAACTTCTTTTTTCTTCAATGTTTAAGCTCCCATCGCATAATGGTAGTGCAGCGGTCTCGAAAACCGCGCCCTTTCGGGCTTCCAGGTTCGATTCCTGGTGGGAGCGCTTTTCAATTCTTTAATTTTTCAAAATCGTAAACATTAAATTCCTCATCTATCGCAAAAACATTTAGGTTTTTTATTAAGTCAATATTAATTTCATCATTTTTTCTTATGTCTCTTCCTTCAATTATTGGAAAAAAACTAGGTAAGAAAAAATATTCTTTTCCATTATAATTTCCAATTAAAAAACACTTATAAACTTCTTTTTTTATATTGTCGCTTAATTCTATTGCTGGATGAAAATGTCCCAAAAAAATTCTTTTAACTTTTTTTATTCCTTTTTTTACTTTTTCCAAAGATTTTTTATCTCCATGAACAAAAAGGATGTCTTTTTTTGTATAAAAATCAACTATTTTTATCTTATTTTCAAACATCTCTTCTTTTAAGAACAAGTCATGATTGCCTTTTGTAACAATTATTTCGGTCTTTTTATCTTTATCTTTTATTGTTTCAATTATTTTTTTGAATTCTTCTATTTCATTTTTTTTATAAATAAATGAATGTGTTATATCGCCTAGAAAAATAATTTCTTTTATTATCTTTATTTTTTCTAAGATTTCTTTCATCAACTTCAAACTTTTTTCTTCTTGGCCCAAATACAAACTGCCGAATTTTCTTCTTAGATCTTTTTCAAATCCACAATGAATATCCCCAATAATTAAAACTTCTTCTTTTTTCAGATATATTGTTGGCCCAATTAATTCATAGTCTTTCATATAATTCGTGCATTCTTTTTAAGAAATTTATTTTATCTTCAATTCTAACATAATCAAGATGGCTCTGAAAAATTAAATTAATGGCAAAAGGACTCGGAATCGTTGTTTCTTTTTTAATAAAAGATATTTCTTTTTTTTCTATTTTCTCTATTATTTTTTCCAAATTATATATGTCCATTGCATCTTCTAAAATTTCTCTTTTAGTTTCTTTTAAAATAGGGAAATTTTTTGTTAATTTAGAAATAACACTGAGTATTATCTTTGAAGACATCTTTTGTTTTCCAACACTTTTTCTTTTTCCTTTATAATTTCTTAAGATCATTAAACCTCTTGTAGCACAATGCCTAAATCTTCTTTTTAAGATTTCCGTTTTTTCAAGAGCTTCTTCTAAAAGTTTCTTTATTTCTATTTTTTTTAATTTGCTTAATACTCTTTCTATTATTTGAAAGTTTAGGTTTTCTCCTGCTAAATAAAAGCCATTATCATTTACTCCTATTTCTATATCTCTTTTTCTTTCCAAAGCTAAAAGATAAGAAAGCGATCTAGAAAAAGCATCATTTATTTTTCTTCCAAAAACGCAGTGAAATATAAAAAAATTTTTTTCTCCTTTATAGTTTTCAATTACTATTTCTTTTTCATTTGGTATATGAGAAATTTTATTTTGTTTTAAAAAATATTTATATATTTCTTCAGCATTATTTTCTTCTGAGTAAGTATAATCTTTTATAAAATCTACAACTTCTTCTTTAGGTAATTTTTTTTCTATTTTTTCTTTTACTAAATATCTAAATTTCTGGATAGATTCCGCAGTTGTAAAAGATAAGGGAAGCATTTCAGAATACCAATGAGGAATATTTGGGCTTCTTTTAGAAGGCTCTACATAAACATTCATTCCTCTTTCATAAAGATAAACATATGCTTTTCCACCAAGAGAGAATATGTCTCCTTTTTTTAACGAATCAAAGAAGATTTCATCAATTTTTCCAATTTCTTTTTTATCTTTTGTTAAAACAGTTAAATAGCTTTCATCAGGTATTGTTCCAACATTAGTTAAATATATTACTTTTAGCAGTTTTCCTCTTTTTCTAATAATGTTTTTTTCTTTGTCGTAATATATTTTCGGATAAAAATTTTTTATTTTTAAAGAATATTCTCCAGCAAGATAAGAAATAACTGAAAGAAAATCTTCTCTTGTTAAATCTTTGTAGCAATAACTTTTTTTTATTATTTCATATAATTCGTTTAAATTGTATTCCTTTTCCAAAACCATTCCTATTATATGTTGTGATAAAACATCTAAGCAATTCTTTGAGATATATATTTGGTCAATTTTTTTCTCAATAGCATTCTTTTTTATAATTGAACATTCTACAAGATCATCATAATCATTTACAATAAAAACGCCTTTAGCAGTTTCATGAAGTTTATGTCCTGCCCTGCCTATTCTTTGTAGTGCCCTAGATGCAGATTTTGGGCTTCCTAAAAGAATTACTAAGTCTATAAACCCAATATCTATTCCTAATTCAAGCGATGTAGAAGAAACAACAACTTTTAATTCACCTCTTCTTAATTTTTCTTCAATACTCTTTCTATGCTCTTTGGACAAAGAGGAATGATGCGCTCCAATATTTTCTATGTATTTTGTAGGAAATTTTTCCTTTAATTTTTTTATTATCCTTTCAGTAGCCGCTCTGGTATTCGTAAATATAAGTGTTGTCTTGTGTTCATCAACCAATTTGTTAATTTTTTCTATTATTCCTTCATCAACATCAAACTCTTTTAAGCTGTTAATTGCTTTTATTTCAAACTTTTTTGGTATATAAACATCAGCAATTTTACAACTTCTACCATTTCCAACCAGATATTTAGCTATTTCTTCTAAAGGAGAAATTGTAGCGGAAAGACCTATTCTTATAAAGCTTTTTTGGTTTATTTCCTCTAGTCTTTCTAGTGTAAGAGATAAATGAACGCCTCTTTTGTTTTCAGCCAAAGAATGTATTTCATCTATTATTACATATTCTAGAGAATTTATACTTTCTTTTAGCGAGCTATTTAATATTATAGCTAGGCTTTCAGGAGTAGTTATTAAAATATGTGGAGAGTTTTTTTTATGACTTTCTCTTTCTTTTTGACTACTATCTCCCGTCCTTAAGCCTATTTTTATTTTATCTTTATAACCTTTTTTTTCTAAAAGCAAATTTATTTCATTTATTGGGTTTATTACATTAAAATATATATCATTAGAGAGGGCCTTAAGAGGAGAGCAATATATCGCATATATTTTATTTTCTAAAAGATTGTTTTTTAATAATTTTATTAGATGATCAAGGACAGGAAGAAAAGCGCTTAATGTTTTTGTTCCTCCAGTAGGAGCAGCAATTAGTATGTTGTTTTTTTCTTTTATACTAGGTATGGTGTATTTTTGCGTTTCAGAGTATTCTTTAAATTTAGAAAAAAACCATTCTTTTAGAGTTTCATCTAATAAATTATCTATAACTTCTTTTTCTTTTTTTTCTTCAAATTTTATTTCTTCCATAAAATATAAAAATTGTTTTTTGTTTTATTTTTTATGCATAACCTATCAGAAGAAAAAATAACCAAAATCAAAGAAAATATTGTTTTTTGCCTTTTTAATTCTTTTCCTAAAGCGCTTTTTACTTCAGAAATAGCAAAAGAATTAGCAAGAGATGAAGAATTTATTAAAAAAATGCTTTTGGAATTAGAAAAAAATAAACTAATAATACCTATCTTTTTAAACAATAAAGGCAAAAAGTATAAGAAGAGGATTAAGTGGACCATTTCATCTTCTGTTTATGAAAAGTATAAATCTTTATCCAATAATTTCAACATTTAGAAAGTTATATTAAAAAACAAATAATATTTTAAATAATGTTTTTTTTATTTTTTTATGGACCCTATAAAAGAGGCATTCAATAAAGTTAAAGAAGAAATATTTTTATTAAAAGAAGAAATTTCAAAATTAAATCAAAAATTTAATTTTCTCAATTCAAAATTGGAGGAATTACAATTTAGCAACAAAAATGCAGCAGATTTAACCAATACAGCAGACGAAACAGCACATTTCACAGCACTTCCAAACGAAATTAAGGGGTTAAAAATAAGAAATTTAGACTTTTCCACAGGAAATAAGGGGGTTCCAACAGACAAACCAACAGACAGACAGACAAACCAACAGACAGACACATTTAGGTTTCAGAATTCTTTTCCTTTAAATAAACCTTCTTTAAATCAAACTCAGATAACAAAAAATAATTCAATAGATGAATTAAAGAAAGCCCAAGATCTTTTAGATTCTTTAGATAATATAAAAAAAGAAATAAGATTAAAATTTAAATCTTTAACAAATAGAGAAATGATGCTTTTTTCAACTATTTATTCATTAGAAGAACAAGGAGTAGAAGAGATTAACTATCGTTTATTAGCTCAGCATTTAAATCTAACAGAGTCTTCTATAAGAGATTATACGAACAAATTAATTTCAAAAAATCTCCCTCTTATTAAAATCAAACATAATAATAAACAAATTTTTCTTAAAATCCCAGAAGATTTTAAAAAGATTGTTTCACTTTCTACTTTACATAAATTAAGAGAATTGTAATTTGTTCGTTTAAACGAAAATTTAAAATTTAATTTTTTTCTTCAATTTTTTTGTTTTTAACTCTCTTTTTTTTCATTATCTTCTTTTGTTTTTTTGTTTTTAACTCTCACTTTTATATTTTTCAATAATATTTTAACTATCTCTTCTGGAACAAAAACTCTTTTTTTACCGTTCTTTTCTGTTATTTCTTTTATTAAACTCTCACTTTTCTGTTTTATTGTATTTATTTGCCCTCTTATTGTAGCTTTGTCTTTTCCTAGCATAGCTGCCAAGTCTTCGTAACTAAGTTTCATTTCAGAATATGCCAATGTTAATACAATTGCTTTCTCACTAGGAGTTAACTTATCTAAAATACCTGTTTGAACGGGCGTTTGAACACCTGTTTGAACACCTTCAACAGCTGTTTGTTTATAAACAGCTGTTTGTTTATGTTTAAACACCTTTGGATTTGTTATAATCAAATTTTCTTTTATTTCAAAAATTTCATTTTCTATTTGGTTTAACCTATCTTTAATATCTAAAATTTCTTTTTCAAAATTTCTGTTTTTTCCGTCGAAGTGAGTTATCCATTCACTTATTTTTAAAAAATCTTCTTTTACTTTACCAAAAGATAAAGATATTTCTTCTTTTATTTTTTTTAACTCTTTTTTTCCACTAAAG
>JAWALV010000003.1:0-26357 GCA_038886595.1 Candidatus Pacearchaeota archaeon
AATTGGAATTTTAATAAAGATAGAAAAATTTTTAAATAATCTAAGTTTATATTTTTAAACTAATTTCTAAGTTAGTTATTTTATGGGACTAAATATAGAAGAATATGATTACTTTAAAGAAGAAAAAAAAGAAGAAATAGAAAAATTAGAAGAAGAGCCAAAAAAAGAGATTTTAGAAAAAAAGCAAAAAAACATAAAAAATTTAGAGAAAGAAGAAAATTTAGAATCAAAAATTTTTGTAGTGAAAGTTGGAATAAATAAAGAAACAAAAGCTTTCGAGTTAATATCTAATAGAATCTCTTCAAAAAAACTTGAAGTTTATTCTTTAATAAGATCTCATGGTTTAAGAGGATATCTTTTTATAGAAACAAAAGATAAAGCTAATGCAGAAGAAGCCTGTTTTAATCTTCCATATGTTAAAGGAATTTTACCTAAAGAAGTGACATATGAAGAAATTAAACAAATGGTAGAACCAATTACAACAGAAATAAATATAGAAAAGAATGATATTGTTGAAATAATTTCTGAGCCTTTTAAAAAAGAACAAGCAAAAGTTATAAGGGTTGATAAAATTAAAGGAGAAGTTGTTGTTTCTTTATTAAATGCTGTTATTCCTCTTCATGTAACAGTTAAAATAGATAACGTAAGAGTTATAAGAAGGGAGGTTGAAAATAATCAATAAATATGAAATTAAAACTTCTTGTTGAAGGAGGAAATATGAAACCTGGGCCAGCAATAGCCCAACAAATAGGACCTCTCGGAATAAATATGGGAAAGATTATTTCTGAGATCAACACCGCAACAAAAAATTTCTCAGGGATGCAAGTTCCCGTAGTTCTTGATGTCAACCCTAAAACAAAAGAATTTAAAGTCCAAGTTTTAACACCACCAGTTTCTGCTTTGCTAAAAAAAGAAGCGGGAATAGAGTTAGCTTCTGGGGAGAGAAAAAAATACCAATGTGGAAATTTAGCTATAGAACAAATAATATCTGTAACTAAACAAAAATACGATAATCTTTTAGCTAAAGACTTTAAAAAAGCCGTACTTAGTGTTTTAGGAAGTGCAATGTCAGCAGGTTTTTTAGTTGAGAGCAAAGACCCAAAAGAAGTTATTGAAGAGGTTAAACAGGGCAAATACGACAAAGAGATTTCATCTCAAAAGATAGAAGCTTCAAAAGAAAAATTAAAAGAATTAAAGTCTTTCTTCGATAAAATAAAATCAGAACAAGACGCTAAGAAGAAAGCTGAAGAAGAAGCTAAAGCTGCCGAAGAAGCAAAGAAAGCCCAGCAAGCTGTGGCGAAGGAAGGAACAACAGCGGCACAACAACAAAGAGCGCAAGTTTCACAAAAGGCCGCAAGTGAAACAAAAAAATAAATTTTGATATTCTCACGGGAATTAAAAATTTATTTTAAAAAATAGTAATAAGATTTTACAATTAAAAAATTGAGCTCAAAAATAATTTTTGCTAGTTTTTAATTTCAAACATATTCGAAGCAAAATTTTATATACTTTCTTAATCTTATTATAATTATATGAACAAAAAAATGTAACTGCGATGGTAGTATTTTTTCTTTTTCTATACAAACCAAATTATCCGCCAAAAGCAGATGATACCGGTTTTACGCAAAGCGGAATTCAACAAGTTGTAAATTCTAATAATAAATTTGCTTTTGATCTATACAAAGAATTGTCAAAATCAGAAAAAGAAAATATTCTTTATTCTCCTTACAGCATTTCTGCTGCTTTGGCAATGACTTATGAAGGTGCAAGAGGAAAAACCGCAGAAGAAATTAAATCTGTTTTTCATTTTCCAGAAAGTGAAATCTTAAGACCAAACTTTGCTGCAATTTACAATAAAATTAATGAAAAAAATGAAGATTATGAAATTAGAACAGGAAATACATTATGGGTTCAAAAAGATATTCTCTCCTTAAAGACTATACAGAAACCTTTGAGAAGTATTATGGTGGAAAAGCAACAAATTTAGATTTTGTCAAAGAAACAGAAAAATCAAGACAGACAATTAATAAGTTTATTGAAGAGCAAACAAATAACAGAATAAAAGATCTTATTCCTGAAGGTGTTCTTGACCCTTTAACAAGATTGGTTCTTACAAATGTGATTTATTTCAAGGGAACATGGCAATGGGAATTTGAAGAAAAAAACACAAGAGAAAAGGATTTCAAAATAACTCCTACAAACATTGTTAAGGCTCAAATGATGCATATGAATCCAGGTAAACCAAGATTTAATTATGCTGATTTAGAAAAACTACAAATTTTAGAGTTGCCTTATAAAGGAGGAAAGATTTCAATGTTAATTTTGCTACCGAAACAAGGAGAAGATTATGATTACAAAACAGAAAAAATGATTTCTTTTAATTATACTCTTGAAGACATAGAATTATCATATGAAAAGCTTAATGAATACAAAGCACAAATGAAAGAAACAAAGCTTGATTCTATTTGTCTTCCAAAATTTGAATTTGATACTAAATACTTTATGAAAGATACATTAAGTGCTATGGGCATGCCGACCGCGTTTAGTTCAGAAGCTGATTTTTTTGGAATGGTTGGTAGAAAAGAATTATCCATCAGTAAAGTAATTCATCAAGCATTTGTTAAAGTTGAAGAAAAAGGCACAGAAGCAGCGGCTGCAACAGCAGTTATGATGGAGGTTGCCTCTAGTGGAGAAGTAACGCCAAGAGAAGTCTTTATAGCAGATCGTCCATTCATATTCATAATCCAAGAAAAAGAAACAGGAAATATTTTGTTCATTGGAAGAGTAATCTATCCTACTAAAAAATAAATTTAAAAACTATTTTTCTTTAATTTTTTTAGGGGTTATGGGGTAATCTGGTTAGCCTACGAGCTTTGGGAGCTTGTGATCCCGGTTCAAATCCGGGTAACCCCATCTCAAAATAGAAATATTTAAAAATTCATTTTAATAAAAAAGAATATGAAAAGAAAAATAAAAATTGAAATAAACCTAACAAATAAATGGTTTTATTTTTTAAGTTTCCTAATAATATTTTTATCAATTGGTATATTCACCTATGCATATAATCAAAATATGCGTGTGGGAAATCCACAGGTAATGGGACATTCCGCAGGAGAAATTCATGTAAATTACTCAGGAAATATTATCAGCCTACAAGATTTTGTCACAAGAATAAGTAATCAAAATATAAGAGTGGAAAAAGAAATAGATATTTCTTATGATATTTTATGGACGGGTAATTTAACCTCAACAGGAGAAATTACTATTCTACCAAACAAAAGAATAAGTAATTATGACGAAATACTTTTTTTAACTAGTGGTGGAAATTTTGGAAGAGTGCCAGTAAAATTATTAATTGATTTAAGAAATAGTGGTATGACTTACTTTCGTGGAACAGGTTTAAGGAATATATGGAAAGAAGAAGTTTTCTCAGGAGATGATTCTGGTTCTGTTTCCATCAGTTATGTTAACGATACATCTCTTAGAATAGGCTTCTATAGGAGAGGGTATAATCAATTAGTTGGGATATACGGCTTAAATTATACTTCTAAATAATTTTTCTCAATAAATTTAAAAAAGGGAATTTCTTTCTTTTTAAATAGCGCCCGCATCGCATAGTGGTATTGCAGTGGATTGCTAATCCACGCCCTTCGGGGCTCCTGGGTTCGATTCCCAGTGCGGGCGTTTAGAAAAATAAAATATCAAAAAATTATTTAATAATTTATTAAGACTTATTAAAAAATAAAAATCTTTATTGATTTTCAGCCAATCCCTTTCTGTTTCTTATTTGTTGTATTATTTTTTGTTGCAATTCATTTGGAAGCTTTTCAAAAACCTGATCAGCCAGGCTTGAGACCCCTCTTCCTCCAGTAGCACTTCTTAAATCACTTGACCAGCCAATCATTTCTGCAACAGGCATTTTTGCTTTTATAAAAGAAACAATTCCTTCTTGTTTTGCTTCTAAAATTTGGCCTCTTTTTTGTGTTACTAATTTTGTAACTTCTCCCATGTATTCAGTAGGAACTTCAATCAAATGTGTTTGGACTGGTTCAAAAAGTACTGGTGAAGCATTTTTAAAAGCGTTTTGAATTGCCTCTCTTATTGCAGGATAAACTTGTGCAGGACCTCTATGAATTGCATCTTCATGTAATTTCATATCTACAACAGAAACTTTTAAATTTGTGCAAGGTTCTCTAGCCAAAGGACCTGCTTTCATAACCATTTCAAAAGCATCTAAAATCAACTCAATAACTTCTCCAATATAGACTTCCCCTTTTGTTTTATCTAAAAAAACATTTCCCATGAAAACATCCCTATACTGCCTTGCCTCTTCATTTGGAATTCCTAAAGAATAAAGAATGCTTCTTATTTTGTCGTCGTTCTTTTTTATTCTTCCTTCTGGAATTTCTCCCTTTTCAATTGATTCAACAACATTTTGTTCAAGAGGTTCAACTTGAAGATAGAAAGTATTGTGTTTATTTGGGGATCTTCCTTCAACAGCAGGAGATTGTTTCATAACTGTTTCTCTATAAACAATAATTGGATTAGAAGTCTTTACTTGAACACCTTTTTCATCTTTTATTCTTCCTTCAATAATTTCTAAGTGTAATTCACCCATTCCAGAGATCAAGTTTTCTCCTGTTTCTTCATTTATTTCAACTTTTATAGATGGATCTTCCTTTGCTACCTTTCTTAAGACATCAATAAGTTTCGGCAAGTCTATCGATTTTTCAACAGTTATTGCTTTAGTAATTACGGGCTGAAAAATATGTCTCATCTCTTCAAAAGGAGTTTGTTCATTTATTGTTACAGTTTCACCAGCTTCACCAGTTATTCCAGAAATCGCGCAAATATTTCCTGCCGTAACTTCATCAACCAATTCCGGTTTAATTCCGTCGTAAACAAAAACCTGCTGTATTCTTTGTTTTTTCTTTGCTAAATTTAAATAAACCTCTTGTCCGGTTTTTAAACTTCCAGACCATAACCTTCCTGCGCAGATTTCCTTTCCTGAACGAGGATCAATAACAATTCTCGTAATAACAAAAGCAGTCTCTCCATTAATATCACAATTAACTAAATTTTTTCCAAACTCGCTTTCTAGCTCGCCTTTCCATATTTTAGAAATTCTGTATTTTTGGGCTTCTATTGGAGAGGGTAAATATTTAACTACAACATCCATAATTGCTTCATATAAAGAAGCATTTTTCCATACCCAATCCTTTCTTTCTTGTTCAGATAGTTTTTCGTCGTAAATTTTATATATGTCTGCAAAAGAAACACCTTTCTTTTTCATAAAAGGAACAGTTAAAGCCCAGTTATCTCTTGCGCTTCCAAAAGCAACACTTCCATTATTTACATTTACTTGCCATTTATCCTTGAATTCTTTTTCTGCAATATTTGCTACAAGAGTATTGAATTCATTTATAATTTTTACAAATCTTTCTTGCATCTGTTGAGGAGTTAGTTTTAATTCTTTAATCAATCTATCAACTTTGTTAATGAAAAGGACTGGTTTTACTCTTTCTCTTAAGGCTTGTTTTAGAACAGTTTCTGTTTGAGGCATAATTCCTTCTGAAGCACAAACTAAAACAATTGTCCCATCGACAGCCCTCATTGCTCTTGTAACATTTCCGGAGAAATCAACATGTCCAGGGGTGTCTATTAAATTTACCATATATTCATTCCCTTCAAATTCATGAACCATTGAAACATTAGCTGCATCTACAGTCAGTAATCTTTCTTGTTCGTCTTTATGTTGCCACGTTGCCATTCCTTCTTCTAAATCGCCTGCATTTTTTGCTGCTAACTTTCCAGCAGCCGCTAAAAGATTATCTGTAAAAGCTGTTTTTCCGTGGTGAATATGTGCAGAAGTAGCTATATTTCTAATTCTTTCTCGTTGTGTCATTAATCTTTTTATCTTGTCAAAATTCTTCTCTCCTGTCGCCATAAAAAATTTTTGAAAGATTGGTTTATAAATGTTTTGTTAAAAAAAGTTTAAAAATATTTTTTTTTATTTAATTAAATGCTATTAAAAAAAGAAAAAAAATTGGAAGAGGTTTTAGAAGACTTAAATATAGAAAAATATGAGAAAATCTTAACTCCTAAAGAACTAAAAGAAAAGTATCCTGTTACTTTAAAAATAAGAAAAAAAATTTTAGATTACAGAAAAACATTAAAAAATATTTTAAACAAAAAAGACAAAAGAAAGATTATAATTTGTGGCCCTTGTTCAATTCATAACTTAAAAGAAGGGTTAGAATATGCAAAAAAATTAAGAAATTTATCAAGAAATTTTAAAAAAATTTTTGTTGTTATGAGAACCTATTTAGAAAAACCTCGTACAACTATCGGTTGGAAAGGTTTTGTTTATGATCCAGATTTAGATGAAAAATATAACATAAATAAAGGTTTAGAATACGGAAGAAAATTTTTAATTGAAATTAATAAAATAGGTTTGCCTTGTGCCTATGAATTTTTAAGAACAGATTTACCGCAATACTTAGCAGATTTAATTTCCTGGGGAGCAATTGGAGCAAGAACAACAGAATCTCAATTACATAGAGAGTTAGCTTCTGGTCTTTCAATGCCTGTAGGTTTTAAAAATAACACTTCTGGCGACATTTCTGTTGCAGTTAATAGCTGTCTCTCTGCTAAATATCCCCATAGTTTTCCTGGAATAAACGAAGACGGAAAAATAGTTAGTGTAAAAACAAAAGGTAATACTTACTGCCATGTTGTTTTAAGAGGTGGGAATGGTGTCCCAAATTATTATCCTGAAAAAATCAAAGAAACAATTGAATTAATGAAAAAAGCTGGAATCTCTCCAAATATAATTGTTGATTGTAGTCATGCAAATTCTAATAAGAAACATGAAAATCAAATAAAAGTAGCGAAAGATGTTTTAAAACAAATAATCGAAGGAAACAAAAATATAATTGGAATAATGCTTGAATCAAATATTAACGAGGGAAAACAGGAATTTCCTAAATCGCGCGAAGAAATTGAAAAACTTAAATATGGAGTTTCTATCACTGATGCATGTATTTCATTCGAAGAAACAGAAAAAATTCTAAAAGAATGGGAAGAAAAGTTGAGTTAACTTTTGAAATATTTGAAAAAAGTATATGCCCATAATAAAAAAGAAATCATAGCAAGTATAATTCCTATTATTAAGAAACTTTCTGCGCTATTAATTATTTTTTGGGGTTTCTGAATTTTTCTTGGGTCAGCACCCATTTCTCAAAACACATTTGTCCAAATCTTCTTTCTTAACTTTCTTTAAATTGCTCTGAAAATTTTCCAAAAAAGGAACTAAATATTTTAATAAAAGATTTTTCATCTCGCTAGAAAGAATTTCTCCTCTTCTATATTTTTCTTCTATTTTTTTTGCCTCGTCTTCTTCTAAGAAAAAATATTTTAAATATTTAAAAGACATATCAACATCTGGATTTCCGCCGAGCTTTTTGTGTTCTTCTATTGTTTTTTGTCCGCCAGAAAGAGCTTTCATAACTTTCTTTTTTACCTTTGAAATTTCATCTCTTAAAAAAATCGCGTTATCTTTTGACTTGGACATTTTTTCTCCGTCAATTCCTTCTAAAAATCTAACATGCAAAACAGAGGGTTTTTCATAATTAAATCTTGAAGCTATATCACGACATATTCTTATGTGAGCATCTTCATCTGGGCCTATTGGGACTAAAACATTCTTTATTCCAAATTTTTCTTGAGGGAATAAGATATGGGCAGATTGTATTGTGGGATAAAAATGCAAGCCAATATTGTCTTCTGGTTTATATCCATAGGTTGCCTTTATTTCTGAATAATTTATTTTTCTTGATAGTTTTATTGCCAAATTGTAAATATTCGTGTAGATTTGATCGATAATAAAATAAGTTTTGTTTGGGTCAAAACCATAAGCGAGCATGTCTTTTGCCAGCTCAATCGAATTTTTAAAAGCCTCTTCCTGACTTTTTACCTTACCAGCAACATAACTTTCGTCGTCGGAAATAGGTATAAAAATGGGAATTCCATAAGTTCTTTGAAAAAACAAATTTATATCAAAAACGGTCTTGTGTCCTAAGTGCAAAACCCCAGAAGCATTAACTCCAGAAACAATAACGCATTTTTCTTTTTTTTCAAGAGCATATAAAAATTTATGAAAATCTCGATGAGAGAAAACTAAGCCATTCTTGAAATATTTAATAGTTGGTAGTTTTTTTATTTTTGAAATTAACTCTGCTCCAAATTCTTTAACTAATTTTTCGCTATCTACAATCAAGTTTGGATTCTCCATTAAATATAAAAGTTATAAAGGTTTTTAAATCCTTTTTTATATAAAAAAAATGAATAAAATAAAATAAAGAATTAAAACAATTATAAAAATTGTAAACTCTGTAATTTTATGTAATTTTTTAACTTTTTCTTCTTTTTTTCTTTCAACCAATTCCAATAAAACAACATTAAACAAAAAACTTATTAAAATAATAAAATAATTTATTAACATAAATTTATCTATAAAAGTTAAATAACCCAAAGGTGGAAGTTGGTTTGAAAGAGAAACATGGAACATAACGCTTGCTATAAGAGCAGAACCAACCATAGACAACCTAGTAGTAATTTTGTCGGGATCTAAAATAAAACTAGATAACATAACTAACATAATAAAAATTACTGGAAGAAAAGTCTTAAATATTGAGTTTGTCTTTATTCTTGAAATAGGTATTTCAAATATAAATCTAGAATATTTTTCGTTATAAATTTCATATAAGTGCTCTTCTGAACGAGCTGTCCAATTTTCAACTATCCAACCAGTAAAAAATATACTTTTGTCAATCCCGCTTTCTTTCTTGTTAGGTAAAAAAACAAGCTCGCTAGAAGCAGTCTTTTTATCTTCAATAATTATTTGCATTATTTGTCTATCAAAAGGAAATTTTCTCAAGTCTATAGGGCTGATAAGGTTTGCTTGTATTCTATAAAATTTTTCTTTTTCATTTTCAAATATTTTTTCAATAGTATTGGCTCTTCCATTCATAAATTCAAAATCTAATTTTGGACACCTATTTTCACATTTAAAAGACATATAAAAATCTACCGTAAAAGAACCTGTTGATATATCGAATCTACCAAGATTTAAAACATAAATACCTACTTCAACTTCTCTATCTGTAATTTCTTGTTGTGGAGAAACAAAAAACAAAGAAAAAAATAACAAGAAAAAAACTAAAAAAATTCTCTTTACCATAAGAATTTATATAAATAAAGTTTTTTAAAAATTTTGTCTTTCAGAATAATAAATTAAAAAATAAAATTAACAAATTAAGAGATTAAGGCTCACCTGCAGGATTTCCTATATCTTCATCACCAAGAGTATATATCGCTTCATCAGGTTCTGCATCTCCTGCAGGATTTCCTATATCTTCATCACCAAGAGTATATATCGCTTCATCAGGTTCTGCATCTCCTGCAGGATTTCCTATATCTTCATCATCTATATCATCTATTTCTTCTAAAGATTTATTTTTTACCTCCTCTCTTGTTGTCACATTATTAGAAATATTTCTATTACCTCTTTCTAACTTACCAGAAGAAGAGTTATTAACTAACCCTTTATCATTTATTAAATCAAAATTAGAAAAAAAATAAATTAAAAATACTAAAAATATAAAAGCAAAAAAAATAGAAGAAATTATTAGTAATTTTTTATTTTTTAAAAAATCAAATTTTTTTTCGGGTTGTTCTATTTTTTTTTCTGTTGAGTTAGTATCTTCTTCATTTCTTTTTTCAGTATTTAAAAAATTATTTTCATTCTCCATTCTTATCTAAAATTAAACAGGTTTTGTTGGAGAAGTATAAACATTTGTATCTCCTGTCCCTAATTGACCAAAAAGATTATATCCCCAAACCCTAAGAGTTTTATCACCTTTTGAAGAAACAAAAGTGCTATAATATCCATGTTTTCCATTACCAATATCACCCATTAAAAAAAGAGAATCTGCTTGAAAATTAACATTTAGTTTTGTTGGAACAAATCTTGTTATTCTATCTCCAAGACCTAATTGTCCATTATTGTTTAAACCAAAACATAAAATATCTCCGTTATTTTTTATAGCACAACCATAACCATATTCTCCCCAACCATTTAATTGAATTTCTTTTATATCATTCAATCCGCTTACTGATGTAGGTTCGCTATAACAAATTTTATCATTATTATTTTGTTTACAACCACACCCTTGAATACTTCCACAAACACCTTGTCCCAATCCTATTCTTCCATGGTTGTTGGCCCCCCAACATTTAACAGTTTTATCTTCTAATATAGCACAAAAAGAAGTGTATACACCAGCACCGCCAGTAACAAGTTTGATTGCTTTTGGATTTGACCCTCCTATATTTTTAACCAAAGTTGGATTAGATATATAATCATTCCTTTTGTCCCCACTTCCTACTTGTCCATATCTATTAAATCCCCAACACATAACAGTTCCATCTCTTATTAAAGCACAAGTTGTTCCATAATCACTACCTGTAGCAATAATATCAACAACATTTTGTAAAGGAAATGGACCATTCATTACTGTAACAGATGTTTTTGCAGATACTGTAGTTCCTGTCCCTAATTGACCAAAACCATTATATCCCCAACACATAACAGTTCCATTGTCTAATAAAGCACAACCATAGCCCCCTGTCGAGTGCCCTCCAAGAACAAATTTTTTAGCTCTTACTATACCTTCTACCAGAGTAGGGTGTGATTTACTTCCACTCTGTCCGTTTCCTAAAGTCCCATGATTATTGTTATTATAACCCCAACAATAAATTCTACCACCTATTGTAAGAGCACAAGTGTTTTCTACATAATCTTCGCCATTGTATCCTTTTCTTGCTTGAATATCAATAACTCCATTCTCTAAACCAGATACAGAAGTTGGAATCAGTCTATGAGATGTATCACCAACACCAAGTTCTCCACGATTATTATTCCCCCAACATTTTACCTTTCCTAGTCCAGAGTCATTATACAGAGCACAAAAATATAACATTCCCGCAGTTAATTTAGTTACATTACTTAAATAAGGGTTTTCTTTAAAAGAAGTTCTCCTAACTTTATCTCCTATTCCTATTTGTCCATGCGCGTTATAACCTGTACAAGAAACTTTTTTATCTTCCCTTATAACGCAAACAGTATTTCCATGACCTGTTTGAACTACCGAGTTTATTCTTAAATTTCCTAAACCCTCAGAATCACTCACCTCTTGTCCACCACAACAAAATAAACCTTCATCAAAAGCATCTTGAAGAGAAACCCACCGACCTTCATCAATTATATAAAGATAAATATTCTTCGCAAGATGACCGAAAGAAATCTGAGGTTGAGCTAAAACAAAAGTTAGAAAAAATGAAAAAGAAATAAATACAAAAAATAAATATGCAAAAATTTTTTTATTTTGGTTTCTTACTTGCATAAAAAATAAGAATAAATAGATTTTTTAAATCTTTCTATTATAAAAAATAAATTAAAAAAATTTACCTTAAATTTTTTACTGCTTAATCTGAATTTAATAAAAATTTTAATTAGAAGAATCTTCAATTAGAGGTACAAAAACAAAATCTCCGAGTGATATCTCTGAAAATTTTCCATTCTTTTTTTTAATTTTTATCAATTTCTGACAGAATCTTGGTCCAATAGGAGCAATCAAAACTCCTTCTTCTTTAAGTTGATTTTTAATATTTTCTTGGATCTTCTCGGAAGCAGCAGTTATAATTATCTTATCGTAAGGAGCAAATTCTTTTAACCCTTTTGAACCATCGCCTAAAAAAACTCTTATATTTTTGTAGTTTTTTAGTTTTTCTCTTGCCCTGTTGTATAATTCCTTTATTCTTTCTATTGTATAAACTTCTCCTTTTTCTCCGATAAGAAATGAAATTAAAGAAGCATTCCAACCACTTCCTGTTCCTATTTCCAAGACCTTATCTCCTTTTTTTAATTCTGAATTTTGCAACATAAAAGCGACAGTATAAGGTTGACTTATTGTCTGACCAAAACCTATAAGTAAAGGCTCATTAATGTAAGCTAAATCTTGTTGCTCTTTTAGAACAAATTTTTTTCTATCTATTTTATCTATTGCTTCAAGAATTTTCTCTTCTATTCCTTCTTTTTTTAATTCTTTCAATAAATCTTTTTTTGTCAACATAATTATTACATATAGTTTAGTTTTTAAATCCTTTTTTCTTTTGTTTTTTATGAAAATCATAGCAGATTTACATTTGCATAGCAAATATGCAAGAGCAACGAGCAAAGACATAAATTTTGAAAATTTAGAAAAATATGCAAGAATAAAAGGAATAAATCTTCTAGGTACGGGCGACTTTCAACATCCTGAATGGTTTAATGAAATAAAAAAAAACCTTAGAGAAGATAAAAGAGGGATTTTATGGACAAAAACAGGTTTTCCTTTTTTGTGGCAAACAGAGTTGAGTTTTATGTATTCGCAAAGTGGAAAAAGAAGAGCCATTCATTTGGTTGTTCTATCTCCCAATGAAAAAACTTCTTTAAAAATTATTGACTATTTAAAAATAAAAGGTCGTCTTGATTACGACGGGAGACCAATTTTTGGAATGAGTATAAAACAATTTGTGAAAGAAACAAAAGAAATTGATGACAAAATAGAAATAATTCCTGCTCACGCGTTTACACCTTGGTTTGGGCTCTATGGAAGTGATTCTGGTTTTGATTCAATTGAAGAGGCCTTTGGAGAGCAAGCAAAACACATTTATGCAATAGAATCTGGAATGTCTGCTTCGCCGGATATGATTTGGCGTCTTCGCGAGTTTATCGAAGGAAAAATAAATGTTGTTTCTTTTTCTGATTCACATTCTTTTTGGCCTTGGCGTTTAGGAAGAGAAGCAACAATTTTTGAAATTGAAGAATTAAGTTATGAAGATATAATAAAAGCAATAAGAGAAGGTGAAGGTTTGGTTGGAACAATAGAAACTCCTCCTGAGTATGGAAAGTACCATTACGACGGACACCGCAAATGCAACTTTTCTTGTTCTCCTGAAGAAAGTTTAAAACTTGGCGGAATTTGTCCTGTTTGTAAAAATCATTTAACTATTGGGGTTGATTATAGAATAGGCAAGATAGCAGTTAAAGAAAAAGAATTTCAACCAAAAAATGCAAAAAATTTTTATAAACTTACTCCTCTGCATGAACTTATCGCATTCCATTTAAAAACAACGCAACTTTCATCAAAAAAAGTTTGGGAAATTTACAATAATCTTATAGAAAATTTTGGAAATGAGTTTAATGTTTTGCTAAATGTTTCAAAAGAGGAATTAGAAAGAGTTTTGCCTAAAAACGAAGAACTTATTGAAATGATTTTAGAAAATCGCGAAGGAAAAATTGAAGTTATTCCTGGTTACGATGGAGTTTACGGAAAAATAAAATTTAAGGGAGAAGAATTTTCTATAGAAAAAGAATCAAACGAAAAAGAAATAAAAGAAGAAAAGAAAGAAAAGCAAAAAAAATTGTTTTAATCTTTTGACCACGCTGCTATTCCCACCAAAATTAAAAGAATTAGAGTACCTAAAAGAGGAATTAATCCTAGTAGTATCCACCATCCCGGTTTGTTCACTTCTTCAAACATCTTCCATTGCCAGATTGTTGCAAATACTGCAAATACTATTAATGCAACGATGTTAAAAAAAGGGATGATAAACCCTATTAAAAGCAACCAAGGCCACCAATGCATTTTTGATGCCTGATAGGCAATTATTAGGGGCCCTATTCCAGGAATCCATGAGAGTCCAGGTGTTTTTAGTCCAGCTTTCTTACCAATAGCCATAAAAGCAAATCCCATATAAACATAGATTGCTATGCCTATTATTATAAAAAAACTAGAAAGCCCATTATAAAAGCTATTAAACCACTGCCAACCAACCCTCCTAAAATTTCTTCTTCCATTTTTTAACTCCTTTCAATATTATTCTTTCTTTTTCAAATTTTTAAATCTTCCTCTTTTCCTGTTTCCAAATTTTTTATTTTAAATTTTTTAGTTTTAACTTCGTTTTCGCCGACAAAAAGGACTTTTTTTATTTTTTTTGAGTTTGCATATTCAAGAGCTTTTGTTGGGGGTTTGTTTGAGATAAAATCCACAATAAAATTTTTTTCTCTCAGTTTTTGAGATAGTTCTATTGCTTCTTTGTCTTTTTCAAGAGAAACAATCAAATAAACCTCCTCGTCTAAATCAACTTTTGCAACTAAAAAAATTGGCTCTAAACCAAGGGAAATTCCTGTTGATTGAACTCCATTGACTAAATAGCTTCCACCACCAGAAAGAGAAACATTTAGTTTGTCTGAATAAATTTCAAAAACACTTCCGTTGTAATAACTAAGTCCTCTTACCAAATTTGGTTTGAAAAAAACATCAAATCCAAAATAAGCACAATATTTTTTTAATTCATCAATTTCTTTAAATGATTTATATTTTGAAAAAAACTTTTCATTCTTGCTAAAAATCTCTAAAATTTTTTCTGCTTTTAATTCTTTAAGTTTTTCTTTAACTTCATTTTCACTTATCTTTCCAATTTTGTCTAGCTCTCTCAAAACTTGTTCCCTATTTTCTTTTTTTATTTTTTGTTCTTCCAAAATTTCATCGAGAAGTTTTCTATTATTCACAAAAATCCTTACGGGAATTTTCAATTTATCAAAACACTCTTTTGCCAAGCACAAAACTTCTGCTTCATCTTTTATTGTACTTCCGACGACATCAACATCACATTGAATAAATTGTCTTAATCTACCTTTTCTTATAGGTTCGTCACGAAAAACATAGCCGATTTGATATCTTTTGAAAGGGAGTTTTTGGTTTTTTGCAATTCTTTTTAATTGAAAAGTAAATTCATAACGCAAAGCAAGATTTCTTTCACCCCTATCTTTCAGCTTAAAAATGTCTCTGACAGCCTCATCATTTTGATTATTTCCTCTGACAAATTCTTCATATTCTATAATAGGAGTTTCAGCAGGCTCAAAGCCATATTTTTTGAAAACTTTTTTTATAATCTCAATTATTTTTTCTCTTCTTTTTGCTTCTTCTCCTAAAAAATCTCGAAAACCTTTAACTTCTTCCATATTCTTTTTTCAGCTGTTCATTTAGTTCATCGCATTTTTTCATAATCTCTTTTATTATTTCTTTTATCTCTTTTACATTTTCTAGTTTAGTATCACGAATTTTCCAAAAAATTATTTTTTTTACAGCACTAACATTATTGAATAAAATTTCCGGAATATCATCTGCGACAACAACAATTAAATCTTGCCATCTAAGTAAAGCAGTTGTCAAAGCCCTTGGTTTTCTTTTAAGAGATATTTCTATTCCAAATTCTTTTGATATATTTACAATTTCTTCGTTTGTCTTTGTTCCTCTAAAAATTCCAGCACTTCTGATTTTTATTTTTTTATTTTTGTTTATTTTTCTAAAATAAGCTTCGGCTATTCTGCTTCTAAATTTGTTGAATTTGCAAACGAATAAGATGTTCATTTTTAGAGGGCGGTAGGTGGGAGTCGAACCCACTTCTGACGAGCCACAGTCGTCCATTCTACCGTTGAACTACAACCGCCATAATTTAATTCTTGAAGAAAGAGTATAAAAAGTTTTTCAGAGTTCGGACTAAAATAAAAAATTCTATTAATGCCGAAACTCTCTGCAATTTATCATATCTTTTAAAGAAAATAAGTGTTTTTAAAGGTTTTTGTTTGTGTAATAAATGTTATTTTTTAGTAGTGACAAAAGAAAAGCTTATATATTAGAAAAACCATTTAAAATTTATGGCAAAAGAAAAAACCTTTTTTAGAAGGCCAACGGAAAGAGAAATTCTAAGAGATGAAAATCTTGTTAAAGTTTATAGACACGGAGGCTTAATAAAAATTCTTGAAAGTTCAGAAGGTCCTTTTCTATTACATTTCAGCTTAATTCCAAACGATTTTTATCGAAATACAAACAATTCTTATGAAGCTGCAAAAGAATACTCAAAAAGAGGAGAATTAATCAAAGTAAAACATCCGCAAACTCTTAGCGATTGTGCTTTTTATCAACAGCCTTTTTATAATTTTTTTATAGAATCTTTAAGACAATCATTTAAAAAAACAAAACTTCCTGACAATAAATTTATTGGTTATTATTTTCAACCACAATGGGTAGACAGACAGAGAAGAGAAGTTTTTTTTAAGGATTTATTAGGAGGATTTTTATCTTATTTGTACTTTAGAAAAGCTTCTCCAATAGAAGTTGATGATAGATATGTTGGCAATCAAAAAAGAGCAAACCAAGGAACGCAAGTTGTCGTTTCGGTTCCATCGAAGAGAAAAAAGCAAAAAAGATACAGGTTCAAGTTAATAAATGTTCCTTTTCATAAAAGAGCAAATAATCTTGGAATCTCATTAATGCTAAGGAGTTCAACAGGAAATTTAGAAGAAAGTTTAAGACCTGCGGCAGAACTTTATTACATTCAATACAAACCGAGAGAATGGACCCTGGAACCAACTGCAATAAGATTTCTTCCACAAGATATTGCTGCTTATTATGCTATATCTGAAAAACAAAAAAAAGAAGGTAACAACATAACTGAATTTTTTTCACCTTTTCCTTTTCCTTCTAAGGATTTGCTAGAATTTTACTTAAAATTGTGGAAAAAAACAATAGTATTTGAACCAAGAGATAAATTGAATAAAGAAAACGAAAACATAAAAAATTATAGATTTCTTTATGAACCAGAAATTTCAAGAGCAATTTCATTATTTTTGCACAGAAAGGAAAGGGATTTAAACAACCTTTTTTTAAGAGAATTTAAAGAAGAAGATTATTCTTTTTTAGAAGATGAAATTCAGAAAAGTTTGGAAGGCTAATCGTCCAAGAAATCTTGAAAACATAGATAAACAAAGGGAAAAATATCCCGATCTAGTTAATAAGGTTATTGAAATAAGTGATGTTGTTCTAGAAATTTTAGATGCTCGTTTTCCAGAAGAAACAAGAAACAAAGAAATAGAAGAAAAAATAAAATCAATGGGAAAAAGACTGATTTTTGTTCTTAATAAATGCGATTTGATTGATACAAAAAACGCTTCTCTTCCAGAAGATATAAGGCCATATGTTTTTGTTTCATGTAAAAAAAGATGGGGTTCAAGGATTTTGAGAAATTTAATTAAAGATGAAATAAAGTATAGGAACAAAAAATTCAAGAGGGCGCAAGTAGGAATAATTGGTTATCCAAATACAGGTAAATCTTCCTTGATAAATTTCTTAACAGGAAAACCTGCTGCAAAAACAGCGCAAGAAGCTGGTTTTACAAAAGGAATACAAAAAGTAAGATTATCTTCAAATATTCTTCTTTTAGATACTCCTGGAGTAATCCCTTTGGAGAAATATTCTAATGATGACCCTATTTTAATAAAACATCATGCCCTTGTAGGAGCAAGAAATTATGATAAAGTAAAAAATCCTGATTTTATTGTTCAAGATTTACTTGAAAAACACTCAAAAGAAGTTTGTGATTTTTACAAAGTTGAAGAAACAAAAAGTGCTGACGAATTTCTAGATAATTTAGGAAGAAAAAAGAATTTTCTTGTTAAGGGTGGAGAAGTTGATATTGATAGAACTGCTCGTTTGGTTTTGAAAGATTGGCAGGAAGGAAACTTTGTATTAAAAAAGAATGAAATTTCAAAGGAAAGATAAATTTTTCTTTCAAAAGCAACTCTTATAAATAACCTTTTCTATAGAAAAATATGAAAAAGAAGGTTGTTGTTATTTCCCTCGGTGGGAGCTTAATTGTGCCTAATGAAATAAGATTAGAATATTTGAGAAAATTTAGAGAAGTTATTAAAAAAAATACAAACAAATACAAGTTCGTTATTGTTTGCGGAGGCGGAAGTGTTGCAAGAAAATACATAAAAGCCTTGGCAGAAGAAGGAAAAAACTATTACATACAAAGTTTAGCTGGAATTTCTGTGACAAGATTAAATGCAAGATTTATGGCTTATTTTTTCGGTTTTGATCCTACTTGGGGAATTCCTCACGACATGAAGCATGTTAAAAATCTTTTAAAAAAACATGATATTGTTTTTTGTGGTGCTCTGAGATATGCCCCAAATCAAACTTCAGATGCGACCTCTTTAAAGTTAGCAAGGTTTTTTAAAACATTTTTCATAAACTTGACAAATGTTAAAGGACTCTTTGATAAAAATCCATTTGAACACAAAGACGCTAAATTTATTCCAAAGATTTCTATTGATGACTTCCATAAAATGATTATGAAAATAGAATATAAACCTGGAATGCATGCCCCAGTGGACACAGCAGCAGCAAAAATAATGAAAAAATACAAAATAAAAAGCTATATTTTAGGAGATGATGTTAATCAACTAGATAATCTTCTAAATGGAAAGGAATTTGTCGGAACGATAATAGAATGAAAACAGACATAAACTTTGTAAAAAGAGAAAATTCCTTATTTTTTAAAAAAATAAAATCAAAAGAAGAGATAATAGAAAATGATATTTATGAAGGTTATTTTATTGAAGAAAAAGAAGATCAAATAAGAAGAATAATAAATTTCTTTAAATCAAAGAATATTAAGAAAAAAATTGCTCTTTTTTCTAAAAACATCGAAGAAATAAGAAGATTTATTGAAACTCTTAACTTTGATTATTTGGTTTCTCCAGAATTAAATGAAGGGAAAGACAACTTAAGACAAAGAAGTTCTGGTCTTAACGAATATTTAGCTAGATTATGCTCAAAGAAAAAGATCAATATTTTAATAGCTTTATCTTTTTTAGAAGAAAAAAAAGATTCAACGGAAAAAGCAAAGATTATAACAAGAATAATACAAAACATAAAAATATGCAGGAAAAAAAATTGTGAAATAAAAATTGCTAGTTTTTCAGACAAAAATTTTTTTGAAAAAAAAGAAAGAGAAAGAATTGGTTTTTCTTTAGGTATGTCTTCACAACAAGTTTCTAGATGTTGTGTTTTTTAAAATTTTCTCTTTAATAAAATAAACAAAATAATTAATAAAAATATAATGATTAAAATTAACAACAAAAATAAAAAATATTTTAAAAAAGAGGATTTTTCTTTTCTAACAGTGTTTTCTTTTGTTGTTATTATCTTCTCGGCATCAGAATAATTAATTAAAGATAAAGTAAAATTTGAGGTTTTCTAATCTTCGATTTGTTTTGGAGAAGGTCTTTTCTTTTTTTCTTTTTCCTCTTTTTTATAATCGACAAAAAAAACTACTTGTTCTGATTTTTTTTCATCTAAAATACTCGAACAAAATATATTTAAAATATATTTAGAGTTCTCTAAAGTCTTCTCTTCTGAAAAGAAATATTTACCATCAAAATTAAAAGTTTTATTTTGTCCAAAATTAAGATTATAAAAACAACTTCCTTGTTTATTTATTGAAACATTTATTAATACATTATTTGTTGATATATAAACTGTTCCATTTCTTGGTGAATGGATAATAATATTTAGTTCTTCTTCTACCGATCTATTTAAAATTACTGAAAAATTAACACTATCAAAAACAACTTTTGTTCCGTTTGAAGCATAAACTATTAAAGAATTATTACCTACTGGGGCATTAATTGAAGTGTTGGAGCATGAAGGTAAAGAAATATTCTGTCCTTTATTTAAAGAATAAAAACAAGAAGTAGGAGTTCCATTTATAAAATATTTTAAGTTTATCTCATTAAAAGAATAATTAGAATAAAATACTTCATAGTTTTTTGGAGAAATTATTTTTATAGAATTTAAAAAATTATTTGGTGGAATTAATTGGCTACATGAAGCATTAGTTCCACCATTTATACCAAGGCATTGCCATAAATAATGGGTTGAATTGTCCTCGATATCTGAAAAAGTTCCAGTTGCACAAGTGTTTAAACTTGAACCACAAACACCATTTATAGGATTAGCAACACAATCTCCATTTAAACAACCAAAAAAACACTCTTTAAAAAATTCTGAAATTAATATAGATGGGAAACAAAAGCCAGAAACGCAAGGTTTGTAAGTTGTATTCTTCCAAACTTCGTTTCCTTTGCAAAAATAAGTTATTGATTTTGGACCACAATCATCATCTTTAGAACATTCAATAATTTTTATTATTTCTTTTTTTGTATTAGTTACTGAAGAAAGGCACTTGGAATCTTTTGGAATTGTTTCTACAGTTATTTCATTTTCCCCACAAGGAAGAATTTTTGTAAAATTAATTTCTTTTTTTTCTGAGAATTCTAAAAGCACGTTTCTAGTTTCGTTTATTTTTCCATTTATTTTTAAAATTACATCTACATTAACAGAGTAATGATCCTTAAGAATAGGTGGAACATAGTTTAAATTTCCTGCATGATTAATTGGGGAAGAAATTTTTATCTTAAAAAACCATTTATTATTTGAAAGATTCTCTAATTTTAAATCAATAATTTCTGAAGAGCAAATTTCTTTTTTTGTTAAAAGATTAAATACATCTGGTGCTCTATAATCTCCTGGAACAGTTTCTTTACCTGTAGAGTTTCTTTCAAAAGGAATAAAGCCCTCTTTATAAATAAAAAGACCATAATGAGTTAGTTGTCCATTATTTGGGTATCTTACATCTATCCAATCATTTAAACCAGAATTAGCAGATAAAAAAAGACTCTGTCCTTCTGAACAGTCGTTCTTGGAGCATATAAAACCTAGAACACTTACATTATTTATAGGATTATTATTGTATAAAAAATAATTTTTTTGTAAAATATCTGCTGATACAAAAGAAAATAATAAAAAATTAATTAAAAGAAATAATAAAATTTTTTTCATTTTACATACCTCCGCTTGATCCTTCACTAATGAAGGAAAAACCATTTCCACCTGGCGAGCCTTCACTATCCCATATTACTTCGCCGCCTTTTTTTACTTTTGATTTTATATTAGGCAAAGAAAATTTTAATACGAAGCCAGAAATATTCTCAAAATTTCTTCCGGCAGCGCTACCAGCTTCTTCTGCCGCTTTAATTGGGTTGTTCATTGCCCTATGAGGTCTATCTGAAAGGACTCTTGAAGCGAAATAAGTAGTTGATCTAAATATATTTTTTAAATCCTTTGTGAATTTATTTATACCTGGAGGAAGATTATCTTCTTTTATAGAGTTAATAGGTAAATCAATTATATGTTTTGTTAAATCTAAACCGTTATTTAATAAACTTTCTACAGGTGTTAAAAAGTTATCCAAAAAACCAGCACTGACTAAATTAAGAGATTTTTGAGATATTTCTATTGGGGCATTCCAACCCAACTGAGTAACATAGATAACTCCTTTTGAGAAAGGATCTTCTTCCTTTGGTATATTTCTAAAATTTAAAGAATCATTATATTGATTTATTGTTTCTTCTAAGCTTTTAAGATTTTCTTTAAAATCTAAATCGTTTTTAGTTGTATTATGATCTTTTGGAAAGTAGGAAGACGTTACAATTCTCAACAAAGAAGATCCAAAATTTTCCGCTTTTATTTTAATTTCATCAAAATTTTCATCTAAGTTTCTCGAAGATTTATTCTTTGAAGCATCGACATAATTTATTATAGGATTTAAAGGATTAAATTCGCCTCTTAAATATTGTATCTCTCTTAATTCAGAATGTTTTTCTGACCTTTCCTGTAATATTCTAGTCAATTCTTCTTTTGTTGCTTTTTTTCCTTGTTGTTTTCTCAAAATTGCTTGACCCCTAGGACTATCTTTTAGAACATAGAGAGAAGAAGAACTATCAAATATATAATCTGATACATCCATACCTTTTCCTTTAACTTCAAAATAACTATTATGAGATTTTATTTTAGAAGGATTTTTTGGACTAAAATTTTGTGTTTTTATAGGAACAATTTTTATTTTTTTAACTATTTCTTCTGTTTTTGAATGGTCGTACGATAAAATTTCATTATTAGAATCAGAATTATAATTTTCTCTATATTTTTTCTCTAAATCATAAATATTTAAATCTGCTCTTATATCTTCATTTTTTATCTCTTTATTTTCTGAAAAATAATTATTTCTTTCAAAACCTAAAGGAGTGGGAGAAATTCTAAAAGAAGGCTTAATTTCTTTTTTTTCGAAAGAAATCTCTGATTTTTCAACTAAAACCAAAGACTCTAAAGATTCTTTTTTTTCTGTATTTTCCTTTTCAACTTTAACTACTTCTGTTTTATTTGTATTGAAATTTGTCTGAACGTCTTTCTTTTTATCTGAATTTGAAATAATTTTATCTTGCTCTTTATTACTCTCAATAAAATTTAAAACAGAATAATCTGTTAACAAAGGCAATTGAAAAATTTCTTTATTATCTGATTTTCTTTGGATAGAATAATCCCTTTTATTTAATTCTACTTTTTTATCTTTAGAATCTTGTCTGGAACAACCTGAAAAAACATAAGAAAAACCAGAAGCAAGAAATAAACTTGCGACAAGTGCTAAAGGTTTTACATATTTTGAAATATTCTGAAAAAATTTATTATTATAATGTAAAAAATCATTTTCTAAGTTTTCGTACCTTTTTGCATTTCTTTCATGAACTATTTTACCTAAATAATCTTCAATTAATTTTGAAGAGACAAACTTTCCAAAAGAAGCCCTCGATTTATCTGCATTGTAAATTATCTCTCTATATCTTCCTAATCTTTCATCATAACCAACATCTATTATTCTTTTTATTCCTTCTTTTTCAAAGATAAGATTTTTATAAGCTCTACTAATTCTTCTATTTTTAACACTCCATTTATAAGTTTTATTTTCTACCATCTTAAGGTTATTTACAACTTTATAATTACAACACACTATTTAAATATTTCTGAATTTTTTCACTACCTATTAGGGATTATAGAAACTAAAATTTTTGACTGACAATTTTTGAAACACCTTCTTGCATACTTACTCCATAAAGAATAGGTGCATGTTCTATAAGAGCATCGTTATGTGTAATTATTATATATTGGCCTGAAACCAAATACCTTTTTATTAAAGAAGCCAATAACTCAGAATTATGTTTGTCTAAGGCCGCATCTATTTCATCGAAAATATAAAAACAATAAGGCCTATATTCTTGGATAGCAAAAATCAAAGACAAAGCTACAAGAGTTTTTTCCCCTCCTGAAAGAGAATATATATCAAAATATTTTCCCTTACCAACTTTTAAAATTATTTCCAAACCTCCAGCGAAAGGATCTTCTTTATTTTCAATATCTAAAAAAATCTCTCCTTTGGAGCTTAATTGAGAGAAATTCCTTGAAAAAAAATTATTGATTTGTTCTAATGTTTTCAAAAAAGTTCTCTTTTTTTTCTTATCTATTTCTGAGATTACTTCTAATATTTTTTCTTTTTCTTTGATTATTGTATTTAATTTTTCTTCTATTTCTTGACAAGCAATTTTTACTTTTTCATAAATATCAAGAGACTTCATATTTACACTTTCAAAATTCTTTAATTTTTCTTGTAAAATAAACAAATTTTTTTGTAGGTGCTCTTTTGAACCACTAATTAATTCAACTCCTAAAAAAGATGAGAATTCTTCTTTGTACGCTTCTAATCTTGCACCTAATTCTGCTTCTTTTAATCTGATAAAATTATTTTTTTCATCTAATTCTTTCATCTGTTGTTGTAAGCCTATTAAATTAGTTTCTAAAGCTTTTTGTTTATCTGAAAACTCGTTTCTTTCTAAGTATAAAGTATTAAATCTTTCAAAAATCTCTTTTTCAATTTCCTCTAACTTCTTTAATTCTTTCTCCTTTTCTGATAATTTCTCTTTTATTTTAAAAAAATCTAAATTTGTTTCCTGACTATCCCTCTCATTATTTGAAATTTCTATTTTTAATCTTTCTATCTCCCTTTTTTTATCTAATAAACCAGAGTCATAATCAAGCTCATCGAAAGAAATTTCTTTTAATCTAAGTCTTGCTTCTTCATATTTTTCTTCAACATCTTCTAATTTCTTATATTCAATCAAACTTTTTGATATATCTTCTTCAACTTCTTTTAAAATTTTCTTCAATTCTTGTTCTTCTAGAAAAATTTTTTTTATTCTCTCTTTTTTTTCTTCTGCATATTTTATTTTATTTTCTTCTATCTCTATTTCTTTTAGCATTTTTTCTTCATCAATAATCTTTTTTCTAATATCTTCAAGATTTCTTAAAATTTCTTTTTTCATATTTAGATTATCTTTCATCTTTTTCTCTGAAAAAGATATTTTATCTTTAGCTTCATCTAATAAATTTTTTTTATGGTCCTCTGTTATTTTACTTTTACATAAAGGACAAATTTCAAGAGAAGATATGTTTTCTATTAATTTTTTATCTTTTTTTATATTTTGTTCAAGAATAGCATCTTCTCTTTCTATCAAAAGAATTTTATTTTGAATTTCTTCTATTTTTTGTTTTTTATCTTCGACAGATAAAATAATCTCTTTCTTTTTTTGATTAGCGCTATCTAAGCTTTTGGAAAAACGCAACTCTGAAAAAATCTTGTTTAAGTAATCATTTATATTTTTTTGCTCATTTTCTAATTCTCTTAATTTTTTTATTTTTTCTTCTTTTTTATTTTCTAAAAAATTAATTTTTGATTTTAATATATAATAATCCCTTCTGCTTTTTTCTAAAGAAGTGATAAGATTTTCTAATTCTTCTTTTTTCTCTTTTTGTTTTTTTAATTCTGGACTTATTTCAGAAAAAGAACTTATTTCTTTCTCTAAAAATTTGATCCTGTTTTTTAAATTTTCTATTTTTAAATTATTTTGTTTTATACGATTATCAAAATTTTCTTTTCTAACATTTAAAGCAGCTATCTCTGCTTTTAAATCTGAAATTTTTTTATGGATTAGATCTTGTTCCCCACTTGTTTTTTCTTCTATTTCCTTAGTAATATTTTTTACTTTTTCCTCACAAAAAGATATTTCTATCTTTATTCCATTAATTTTCTCTTTTATAGAATTAACTTTTTTTACATTTTTTTCTTTTTCTTCCGCCAATAATTTTAACTCTCTTTCTCTTTCTTCAATTTCTTTATACAAGATTGTAGCTTTATGTTTTTTTATTGACTCCTCAATTTTTTTAAATTCCAAAGCCTTTCTTCTCTCTTCCTCTAAATTTTTTAAATAATTATTTTTTTCTCTTAAAATAGCATTTGTTTCTTTCAATCTTTCTTCTACCTTTTCAAGTTCTCTTAATGATTTCTCTTTTCTAACCTCATAAAAAGATATTCCTGCTACTTCTTCAATAATTTTTCTTCTTTCTTCAGATGAGACTTTGATTAAAGAGTCTATTTCCCCTTGCAAGACAATATTAAAACCATCTGGATCAATTCCTGCTCTAGCTAGAACTTCTATTATTTCTTGCCTTGTTTTAGGTTCATCATTTAATTTATATATGGAATTTCCATTTCTCTTTACAATTCTTTTTATTGAAACCTCTAACCTATTTGTTAAAAAGATGTTTTCTTTATCTTCAAATATTATTTCCACAGAGGCCTCTTCTGATTGTTTATAATTCTTATTACCTTCAAAAATAAAACTTGCTAAATTTTCTGCCCTCATTGATTTTTTCCCCATTCTTCCCAAGGCAAAACAAATTGCATCGGCAATATTACTTTTTCCAGAACCATTTGGACCTATAATAACATTCATAGAATTTTCAAATAAGATTTCTGTTTTTCTAGCAAAACTCTTAAAACCATGTAAAACCAATTTCTTTATATAAACCATTTTATTAAATAAAAATAGAGGTTTTTAAGCATATAGTTATTAAAAAAGTTTCTGCTGTTTTTCTTTTTGTATAAGCCTCTTTATGCTCTCCCACGAATATCTTATGATATTCTCGTATTTTTTATTTTTAAAATTTTTTTCTATAAAACTAATAGTAAGAGGATCGCTAGGGTAACCAGAACCAAATTCGACGTTATATTCTTTTTTTATTTTATATATTTCTTCTTCCCTTTTTTCTTTTGCAAAAATAGAAGCAGTAGAAACAACAGGATAGGTTATATCTGCCTTATGCTCAATAAAGAATTCTAAATCCTTTCTTATTATTAAGTTTTTTAAAAGATCGCTCCATTTGTTTTTGTTATTTGAGGGACAATCAACAAAAACCCTTATTTTCTCATCTTTCTTTTCTAAAGATAACTTATTTATTACAATAGCCATTATTTCGGCTTCTAAAATATTTAAATTGTTAGAAGAATCTATTTCTTTAGGAGAAATTATTTGAAAAAAATAATTAATTTTATTTTCAAGAGATTCTATTATTTTTTTTCTTTTGTATTGAGAAAGCTGTTTTGAATCTTTAACT
>JAWALV010000004.1:0-24526 GCA_038886595.1 Candidatus Pacearchaeota archaeon
TTTTTGGCAGCTTCTCTTGCTTTATAAGCTTCTAAAGCTTTTTGGGCAATTTTATTTGCTATCGTAGGATTTTCTTCAAAGAATTCTGAAAGAGCAGAAGAAACAATTGAGTCAACAATTCCTTTAACCTCAGAGTTTCCCAATTTTGTTTTTGTTTGTCCCTCAAATTGTGGTTCTTTTAATCTTAAAGAGATTATCGCAGTTAAACCTTCCCTAACATCATCGCCTTCTAATTTTCCTCCGTTTTTCAAAAAACCTTTTTTTTCAGCATAGTCATTTATAACTCTTGTTAAAGCTGTTTTAAAACCTGCCACATGTGTACCTCCTTCTATAGTATTTATAGTATTAACAAAACCTTGTATATTGTCATTGTATGAATTATTATACTGAATAGCTACTTCAATAGAAATTTCATCATCAGTTTTCTTCTTAAAATAGATTGGTTGGTGTAAAACATCTTTTGTTCTATTTAACCATTTTATAAATTCCACTACCCCTCCTGGATAAAAAAGAGTTTCTTCTTTTTGTGAAACTTCGTCTTTAAAAATAATTTTCAAACCTGGATTCAGAAAACATATTTCTCTAAACCTTGTTAATAAAGTGTTAAAATCAAACTTTGTTGTTGAAAAAATGGTATCATCTGGAAGAAAATTTACCTTTGTGCCAGTAATCCCTTTTTCACAACTGCCGATAGACTTAACATCATGTAAAGGTTTACCGACATTATAACTTTGCATCCAAATTTTTCCATTTCTTTTGACTTCAACGATCATCTTTTTTGATAAAGCAGCTACAACAGATATACCTACTCCATGCAAACCTCCAGAAACTTGATAGGCTTTTTTGTCAAATTTTCCGCCTGCATGTAATTTTGTGACAATTATTTCCATAGCAGACTTTTTATACACTGGATGGATATCTACTGGAATTCCTCTTCCATTATCTTCAACTGAAACAGAACCATCTTTATGCAAGGTTACTTTTATTAAATTACATGCTCCAGCCAAACATTCATCAACAGAATTATCAACAATTTCATAAACTAAATGATGAAGTCCTTCTTTTCCTGTACTGCCTATATACATCGCAGGTCTTTTTCTTACACCATCTAAACCCTCAAGAATCTTAATGTCTTTTGCAGAATATTCTTCACCCATTTCAATAAAAAGAAAGAAGGTAGCTTTATAAACTTTTTGGGGTTTTTATGACGATAAGAAAAATAATTGAATTTTCTTAAAATTTTAAAAAAAACCGAATATTTAAAAACTATTATTTCTTTACATAATAATGTTTTTCAAAAAAAGAAAAAAAATTATTGATTTAACAGAACTTCAAAGACAGAAGATTATTCCCACTTTAAAAAAAGAAAAAGTATTGAATTTAGATAGAAAAGGTTTTGCTAATATGGCACAAACTTCCTCTGATTCTTCTTCCGATTTTAGTGATCCTTTTTTATTCGCTGAAAAACAAAACCCAGAACAATCAACAAACAAGAACTATTTTTATAAAAAAATAGAAATTGGTAGGAAATTTGAAGAAATTGATAAAAAAATTTATAAATTAGAGCAAAGAATTGAACTTTTAGAAAGGAAATTAAATATCAACAGTTATTACTAAAGATTCTTAAAAATTAGAACAATAAGTTTATAAATTGTCTTTAAATAATTTTTTTATGGTATTTAAAATAAATGTTTCGTATAAAGGAATAACAAGAAAATATGAAACTAATAACGAAGAATTTATAGGTTTAAATATAGGTGATAAAATAAAAGGTGAAATAATTTCCGACGAACTGGAAAATTACGAACTAGAAATAACTGGCACATCTGATAAAGCAGGATTTCCAGGTCTTGCAGAAATTCCAGGACCTTTTCTTAAAAAACCAATACTAAAAAAAGGAAAAGGAATGAAAGAAAATTTAGAAGGATTAAGAAAAAGAAAGACAGTTAGAGGAAAAGAGATTTCCCAAGATACTGTTCAAATAAATACCAAAGTCATAAAAGAAGGCAAAAAAGCCCCTGCCGAGATTTTTAAAAAAGAAGAAAAACAAAATTCTAAATAACGTTAAACTTCTTTAAGACACTTTGTGAATCTATTGAATATTCGGAGATTATTTCTTTTAAGTCTTCTAAAGAGATATTTTCCTTTAATAAAGAAATATTTGTTAAAAGTTTAGTTCTTTTTTCAAATTCTTCTACTAGTTTTTTGTAAGAAATTCCTCTCTTATTCTCTATTTTTTTAAAAGAATAGAAATCTTCTTTATAATAAAATTTATCATTAGAAGGTTCCCAAATAAAAGGAGTGTTTGTTTTAGAAAGACCTTCTGGATTAACATTTATTATCTCTACTATTTCTTTTAACTTTCTTGTTTCTATTTGTCCTGTCTTTGCATGAATCATTATGGCAACTACATCCAACTCATTAACTAAAGAAGGACTTAGTTCTATCGGAGGAGTCTGTAATCTTCTTATAACAGAATCTACAGAATCAGCATGTATTGTTGCTAAAGAAGAGTGACCAGAAGCCATTCCTTGAAATAAAACTGCAGCTTCCTTCCCTCTAACCTCCCCAACAATAACATAATCCGGAATTTGCCTGAAAGAAGCCTTAAGAAGAGAAAACATATCTACATCCCCTACACCTGATAAAAGACCTTCTCTTACAACAGAAGGCAACCAATTCTCTCTAGGAAGATTTAATTCTCTTGTATCTTCAATAGAGACAACTCTCGATTCTTCTGGAATAAAAAAAGCAATTGTATTAAGCAAAGTTGTTTTTCCAGACCCTGTTCCTCCAGCAACAAGAATATTTAATTTGTTTTCAACTAGAAGCCAGAAATAAGCTAACATTTCTGGACTAACACTCCTGCTTTGAATTAAGTTTATAGGTGTTAAAGGTATTTTTGTAAACTTTCTTATTGTAAAAGTAGGACCTCTAGAAGTTATATCTTTCGTATAAGTAGCGTTTACTCTTGAACCATCTGGTAATGTACCATCTAAGATAGGAGTAGCATAAGATATATACCTACCGCATTTTTGAGCTAATTTCTCAACAAAAGCAGCAAGTTTTTCTATATCTGTAAAAACAATATTTGTTCTGATATTTCTAAAAGTGCGATGTACTATATAAACAGGTTGATTAACACCATTACACTGAATATCTTCTATATAAGGATCGTTCATTAAAGGTTCTATCTCATTTAGACCAAAAAAATTTCTATAAAGATAATAAAAAAATTTAAGATAATCCAATTCATTCAAAGATATTTTAAATGATTTAAGCGATTCATCTAATAAGTCCTTTAAATAATCTTCCTTATTTTTTTCTGAAAATGTCCTAGTTTTTTCTTGTACATCTATTCTCTCTTTAATGTTTTTTTCTATTTTTTCTAATAAATCTTTATCTTTTACTATCGGTTCAACCACTTCATAAAAAAGTTTTTGTGTTTCTGGATCGAAAAAAATATGCGCATAAGCAAAAGGTGGAAATAAGCAATAACTTATATTAACAAAAGAGAAATTATTAGGAGTTTTCAAAATAGGAATATCTATGCTTTTTTTAATTATCATTTTCCTATTTTAATATCGACATTAGAGTCACCTTTATTTTGAATAATTAATTTATAAGGAACAGAAGAAGCAGTTATTTGTTCTATTGATTTTCTTGAATTCAAAGTTAAATTAATAGAAGTATAATTTATTTTTAAATAAACTTTATAAGGTGTTGTATCTTCAGTTCTAATAAAAACATTTCCTTCTTTTATTTCGATTCCAGGCTCGCTATATTTAAAAGAACTTTCCGAGGAAAAATAAATAGAGTTCTGAGGAGTGTCAAAAATAATACTCCCTTTTGTAATAGAGATAGAGACTACTCTTTGTGTACCTGGAGAAAAACTAACTTCGTTAATTTTTAAATATAAATCTTCCATTAAGTTTTTTGCACTATCTAAGTTATTCTCATCTTTTAACTCTTCTATTCTAGGAAGTGCAATAGCTAAAATAATTGCTATGATAGTTATTCCTATTAAAGTGTAAGTTACTGTCTCTATCCAAACTTGCGCTTTATTTTGTATTTTTTCTATCTCTACCATAACAATAAAATGAAAAAAATAAAAAATTAGATAATAAGCTTCAACTTGTACATTCAACAATTCTTATTTTGTTCTCTGGTGCTTGACATACTCTTTCTTTTTCTCCAATTTTTATTATTGGAGTAATTTGCACGTGTGTATAATTTGATTCAACTTCAGAAATATCATAATATCTCTTTTCGTTTTCTTTAATACCAGATATACTCTGTGATCTTGTATCTCTTGTTCCATCGTTTTTGTAAAGCCAAACTTGAACTTTATAAGGCTCTATTGTTGAATCAGAACCTTTATTAATTGCTAATTTAAGAGTAGTTCCTGTTTTACAAGTCATATCGCTTTCAAGAGTTATATCTGCAACTGCTTTAAAACATGCTTGGCCACTAGTAAAACTATCTCTAACCATTGGAACAACTAGGCCAGCAATTACTCCCACAGCAGCTATAGCTATCATTACTATCAAAACTGTTGAAACAATCTCACTTATCCCTTTTTTGTTATTTTTCATTTTGCCTCCTTTTTAATTTAATTAAAGATTAGATAATTGTTGTCTTTTTATAACTTTCGAATTTGACAAACAAGTAAAAGATTTATGAGTTTTTTTTCCTTTTACTTTTCCTAAAAGACTAGGATAAATAACTATTTCTTTTAAAGAATTTTTGTCTGAATAAAGATAATTTATTTTGCTTGAAATAAAACCTGGAGAAAGACTGACATTTACATAAGTTGTTTTTACACCCTTATTTCCAACTTCTCTAATTTCTACTGAATTTATAGGTATAGAACCAACATTTTTTATAAACAAAGAAACGCCATTTGGATATGGCTGATGAGTAACATCTATTCTTGTTTCTTTACAAAGATTTTCTATTTTTCTTCCATCTTTTTCAATAGTTTCTTTGAAGAAACCCAATGTCCAAAAAAGAACAATAAGAGCCAAAATTACTGCTAAAGATATTAAAAGAACAGTTGTAACGACGTTACTTAGGGCTTTTTTTTTATAAAACATAATTTTTATAAATTTTTTATTGTTTTTAAAGTTTTTGTTATTTTTATATAAATTAACTATTATTAAAAACTATTTTCCCTCCAGCCTTTTCCATTTTTTCTATAGCACTTTTTGAAGCTTCTTTCGCTATGATTTCTGCTTTAAAACCTTCACCTTCTCCTAGAATTTTGTATTCGTTCAAATCAATTTTTCCAGAAGTTCCATAATTTTTTGCAATATCTCTTAAGTTTATGACTTTATTTTTCTCTTTTTTTCTCGGAGCAGAAGTGTAACCTCTTTTTCCAAAATAACTTTCAAAACCTGCTTCACGAGCAATCAACAGAGCTTTAAGTTTTTTATGCTTTGCCCTTTTTCCAGTTCCGGCCATTCCGAAACCGCCTTTTTCTCCATGGCCTTTATGTTTTTTTCTAAATCCCCATCCACAAGTTCTTGCACCTCTTAATCTTGATCTTTTTTTTCTTTTTTTGAGTTTCATAACATTTTCTCCAAATATTTAGCTATATCTTTATTTTCTCCTAAAATTCCTTTCGGATAAGGAAGTTTCGTGCTTTTTTTAAACCCTCCTCTCGGTGGATGCAATCTAATCCATGGCTTTACATTTTCTAAACTTTTCTTAACTTTTTTGCCTTCTTCTTTTAATTCTCCTCTAGCTTCAATGATCTTCTCAACTAAATCATCACTAATTTTTCCATACATGATATAATCTTTAACTCTTTTAATCATCCCAACTTTTACTTTATCATTTTCGTCTATAAAAACGAGATTATATTTTTTTCTTATTCTCAATCTTTTTAGTGTTTCTTCTACTTCTTTGCTTAATCCTACTTGGCCGTGAATTCTTACTGCGGCTATCATTCTTAATTTGTTTTTAAATAATTTAATTTTTCTAGGGCTTGTATAACTGCCAAAGCAACATTTATTGTTGTTCTAGATTTTCCAAAACTTCTTGTATAAATATCCTTTATTCCAGCTAATCTCAAAATTTTTTTAACTTCATCACCAGCAACTAAACCTGTTCCTCTTGGTGCTGGCATTAAAACTATTCTGTAAGAACCTGTTTTTCCTTCGGTTTTGGCTGGAACACTATGAAGCTCAGAACAACCGCAATCAAAACTTGCACACCCTCTTTTTACCTTTATTAAATTTAATTTGGCTTTTCTTATGGCTTTTTCTCTAGCAGGCAAAGTCTCAGAAGCCTCGCCTAAACCAATTCCAACATGCCCGTCTTGATCTCCAACAACGACCATAACAGAAAAAGTAATTTTATTTCCTTCTTCTGTTTTCTTTTGCGTTTGTCTCCAAGCTCTTCTTTTTCCTCCACCAAATTTGCCTTTTGCTTGACCAATGTTTAGAATATCTACCTGAAAACCTCCAAAATAATCAACAATTTCTGGTTCCATTATCTTTAAACCCTTCTCTAAAATTTCATTGAGAGATTTGTATTTTCCTGCCAAAACATCTTTTCCTAGTTTCGTTTTTGGAACCCATGCGGAAAGAAATTTCTCTCTCTCTTCTTTTTCTTTTTCAGACTTTTCTTGCTGTTTAATTAACTCTTCTCTTAATTTTTCTTCTTCTTTCTCGATAATCTCTTCTATTTCTTTAAGTTTATTGTTTTCTTCTTTCATTTTGTCTCTTTTTTCTTAATTTAATTTTTTCTAAAACTAATCCTAAAATAAAACCAATCAAACCAAAAAATAAAATATTGATTAATAAACCAAAAATCTCCTCTGGGTAACAAGGATCTACTTTAAAATTACAGCCAAACAATCCCATAAAAACGAAAAGAACACTAAAAAAAGAAAAAGGCAGGAGTATAATAGAAGGTAGAAGCTTTAGTTTAAAATTTAATAAAATAACAATAGCACCTAACAAACCTAAAGTTATGCCTATTAATGTACCCTTCACTCTATAAGATAAATCTTTCCATTTCATTTTTTAAGTAATTTTTCTTTTAATTTATTAAATTCTCTCTTCACTTCTTCTTTTAAATGTTCTCCTTCCAATCTCTCTCTTGAAGGAAATACTTTTTTATCTATATTAATTTTTATTCCTCCATCAATTAAACCTTTAACAACCGAATATAATCTTCCGCCGTATTTATTGCTGTTCAAACCGAAATCTAAAATTATTTCTTTATTTTTCATTTTTTTAGCCATAAGTAAACCTGTTAAATAACAAGCAGGCAAAGATTTTAAACTCCCAGCAAATTTTTCTGGAAAACCTTCTTTAATTAAATCTTTAGAACTAACACTATTTAAAACAAAATCTTGTGCCTCTTTGCTCTCTACTTCTTGAATAATTATATATTTATTTTTTTTTCTTATGACTATCCTTGGTTTTCCAGATTTTAAAAGTGCAAGCCTTAATTTATAATCTGTTTTTCCTTCTCTTCTTCTTTTTTTTGGAACAACAATCATTCTTTAAGAACCTCCTTTAAATGTTTTAAGTTTCTAAAATATTTTGCTTTAATTTTTTTTCTAAGTTCATAATATTTTTCTAAACTTATTTTATTTTGTAATTTTAAAATTTTCAGATATTTTCTAAGTTTTCTTGTTAATTTAACATATTCTTGTTTTTTATCTCTGACTCTTTTCTTTATCTTTCCAGGACCTCTTTTATTTTTTCTCTTTTCAATTTTTTTTCTTCCTTTTTTCTCTTTAATTTTAATAATTCCTTTTGAATGTAAATCTAAAATGTCTTGTCTTGTTATTGCTTCTGAAATCTCATTCAAATTTTTTGGATTGAAAAAAATTCTTTCTTTTCCCACTCCTAAAACTCTCGACGCCAAATCTTTCTTTTTAGCCAGATTCATTTTTCTCCCTTTTATATTTATTTAGAATTATTAATCCTTTTTCATTAGCTTTTTTTATTATTTCTTCTCTTTTCTTTTTTCCTAGTGAAGCTATTAAGATAGCTTGTCCTTTTTCTAGTTTTTCTAAATCTTTGAAATTTCCAACTCTTACAAAAGATTTTCCATCTATTTTTCCTCTTATTTCTTTAGGATTTCTCCAACCAATAGAAGGTCTTGTAGGATAGCCTCTTTTTCTTTTTCTTGTTTTGCTATCCCCTCCTTTAGGGTATCTCCATTTTCTTTTCTTTTTTCTTCTAGCTCCAAGCCTGGAAAATCTTCTCCATTGAACCCTTAAAAATATGGGTTTTTTTCTTTTTTCAATCATATTTCCCTCCCATCTTTTTCTACTAAAAATATTCCGTCTTGAAAAACTCTTCTATCTCTTTCTTTTATTTTTGTGGCTCTTTCTATATTTGCTACTGTTTGGCCAACAGAGTCTATGTCTTCAGATGAAACTTCTAAAATATTTCCTTTAATTTCAACTTTCACCCCAGGTAAAATGTCAGCATATCTAGGAACTTTTTCCCCAAGAAAATTTCTTATAACTAGCTTATCTCCTTCGACTTTTAAAGTCATTGGAAAATGGGCATAACAAGCTTCCATCTTATAAACAAAAGGTTTATCTAAACCTCTTATCATATTTTTTATATGGGCTTCTATAGTACCTATTATTTTACTTTCTTTTTTTGTTGATTTTTTTGAAGGTTCAATAAAAATAGAATTATTTTCTTTTCTTAAACTAATATTTCTTGGAATTTTTATTCTCTTTCTCAATTCTTTTCCATCTTTTTTTAAAACAAAAACATCCTCTTCTATAATAAAAAAATATCCTTCTGGAATATCAATTCTCCTAGTTATCTTTTCTTTTTCCATTAATAAATATATGCTATCAAGCACCCTCCTATATTTTTTTCAGAAGCTTCAATATGGTCCATCAAACCTTTACTTGTTGATATAATTAATTTTCCAAAATTTCTAGAAGGTAAATATCTCCGTCTATATTTTTCAATTTCTTCTACACCAACACTAAATCTAGGTTTTATCGCTCTACATTCATTTAACTTTTCTTTTATATAAATTTTAACATAAGGTTTTTTTCCTTCTATAACTTCAAAGTCTATGTATTCTTCTCTCTTCATAAAATCTAAAACTCTTAACAAAAACTTAGAAACTCTTTTTATTTCTAATTCTTTTTTTCCAACTCTTTTTATATTCATTATCATATTTAATGCATCAGATATTATGTCTTGTGCCATTTTAACTATATTTTTTGAAACCCATTTTTTCTGCAAGTTGACGGAAACATTGTCTACAAAGATGTAGACCATACTGGCTTATATGTGCCCCGACTCTTCCACAACTTTCACATTTATTTACTGAAAGACCAAACTTTCTTTCTTTTGGTTTGTTATGCTTCAAAAACCTTTTCAACTTAGCAGGTTTATTTTTTAATTGTTTTGTTATTTTTCTCCAATCGCTTGCAGTCATTTTTTCCTCCTCAATATTTTAGTTTTAAAATTTTCTTCCATAAATTTTATAATTTCCTCTTTTGAAACATACATTCTTCTAATCTTACCTCTTTTAATTTTTCTTAGAGAAACCTTTTTTCCTGATCTAAAAAATGAAACATCTACTTCCAATCCCATCATACCTACTTCCCTAATATATTCTACTCCAGGAATATCTATATATTCTTTAATTCCGAAAGATAGATGGTTTTCTTGGATTTGTTTTTCTTTTAAACTATTGTTTACTGCTCCAAGAAGTTGACGTAATTTCTCTATGGCCTCTCTTTTTCTTAAAGTAACTATTACTCCAACTTCTAAACCAGGTCTAACTTCCCAAGTAGGAATTCTTTTCTTAGCTTTTCTTTTTACAGGTTTTCTTCCAGTCAATCTCTCTAGCAAAATAAATGCTTTATCTAATTCCTCTCCTTTTGCGCCTATATTTAAAACAACTTTTTCTATTTTTACTTTTCTCATAGGGTTGTCTTTCATTCTATAGCAAGAAGAGCTTCCTTAGAAAGAATACACTCTCCTCCCTCATTTAATTTAATTTTAAACATCTTTTTTTCTCCCATATCTTCTATAGAAAAAACTTTTCCCTTTCTTCCGCTATGTTTTCCCTTAATAATCTCGACTTTTGATCCTTCTTTTAAAGGTATTATCTTAATTAATTTATTTTCAGGAATGGAAACTAAAAAGCTATCACCAACTAAAAAATTTTCTTCAACTAAAATATTCGTCCCATCTTCTAAGTTTGCCTGTGTTTTACCTTTTTTTATTATTTTTTTCCCTATAACTTTCAGAATTCTTTTATTTTCTTCTTTGCTCTCTTCTAATTTGTATTTTTCATTTTCTAGAACTACTTTATATTTTTTATCACCAATTTCAACAAAATCTCTTAAGCCAACAGGAAAATGAATATCTTTCCTCAATCTTCCATTAACTTTAACTTTTTTGTCTAAAAGAATTTTTTTAGCTTCATGACGATTTTTAGCTATTTTTAAAATATCTCTTAAAACAAAAATTAAAGGCATTTTTTTATTTTGAAAATGTGATGCTACGCTAACATACTTTGTTCCTTTTCTAGTTATAGGAAATTCTTTTACTAGTTCGCTTCTATTTTTGTGCATTTTCTTTTTTCTCCGCGGTTTGCTTTTTCTTTTCTAAATTTTTAAATCTTCTTCTATCTTCTTCTTTTAATTTAATTATTTTTAATTTGGAAGAATGAAACCAAACTTGAACTTTAGTACCATCTTTTTTTGTTTTTGTTATACCTTCGATCGAAACACGATTATTCTTCCTTTCTATTTTATCTACTTTGCCAGTTTTTCCCTTAAAATTGCCTCTCATTACTTTAACTTCATCGCCTTTCACTAATTCAATGTTTCTAACACCATATTTTTTTCTTAATGATTTTTCTAAATTAGCTGACAGTAATTTTTGTCTTAAATGTAGAGGAAGATTATATAAATATTTTCTCTGTTTTCTAGGCTGTTTGCTTGATTTCCATTTTTTTGAAAATTCCTTTTTCATTTTAATAGATTACCGAAGCTAACTTCGATACCTCCTTCCATCTTTCTTGGACTTCTCTAGCTATAGGTCCTTTTATTTGAGTTCCTTTAGGATTTCCTTTTTCATCTTTTAATAAAACTACAGCATTATCTGTAAAGCAAACTCTTTCGCCAGTTAATCTTCTCCAAGGCTTTTTCTGTCTTACAACAACCGCATCAAAAACTTGCCCCTTCATTTTGGGATCTCCTTTTCTAATTGAAACTTTAACCCAATCTCCAACTCTTGCTGGAGTTTGTCGTCCTTTTCTCGTATGTGCTCTTACAACCGAAACTATTTTTGCGATTCTTGCTCCGCTATTGTCACAAACTTCCACATAACTTCCAATATTTAAACCTCTAGTTAATCTAGCTGTTACTGCCTTCATTTTCTTCCTTCAATTTTTTAGTTACAACAAAATGTATTGTTTTAGAAATAGGACGACATTCTCTTATTTCTACCAAATCTCCTATTTTTATAGAATCTTTAAGATTTGGTAATAATCTTGCATGCAAAACAGATTTTCTTTTTTCATATCTTTCATATTTTGGAACAAAAAACAACCTTTGAAAGAAAATAGTTACTCTATCGTTAAATTTTTTTATAACTCTTCCTTGAAAAGATCTTCCGCGCAGAGCTAAAATAGAAAATTCTTCTTTTTTTTCTTCACTTTTTTTATTTTTTATTTTGGTTTTCATATTGAAATGTTTTTTATATCAAAACCTTCCTCAACTAATATTTTTTTAATTTTATTTAAATGGTCTCCTTGAAGTTCTATCTTATCTTTATCTATTTTGCCTCCACAAGCAAGTTTCATTTTCAATTTTTTTCCGAGGTTTTGAGTATCTATGTCTTTAAGCCCTTCAATTACAGTTATTACCTTGCCAAATTTTCTTTTCTCTTTTTTAATAGTCACTACTTGGCTTTTTTTAGCCAAGTCGGAACACACACAGGCCTCTAAAGGTAAACCGCAATTTGGGCAGATACTCATTTAATTTTTTTCTTTTACCTCCTTATTTTTAGTTAAGAGTTTTCTAGCTATTTCTTTTCTAATAAAGCTTCTTTTATTCTTCTCTTTCAAAATTCTTATTTTTAATTCTTTTATTTTTTCATTCATTTCTCTTTACTTTTTTTCGTGTTTTATTTTCTTTTGAAGGAAGAGTTTTTATTTCTTCTCTCTTTAATTTTTGCAAAAAATTATCGTCTATAATAACTCCTTCTTTAGCCTCTTCTATTGGTTTTAGAATTGAAACCTCTACTCCAACAACCCCTGTTTTATCCTGGGCCGCGGTCTGTGCTTTATCCACAAGTTTTCTTTGATTTCCAGTTTTTTTTAGATAACCAAACTTAAATCTCCATGTTTTTGCTCTTTCACTTGGCAATCTCCCTGATAAAACAACTTCTCCGCCCAAAGCTCCTGCTTTTTTCATATCTTCTAAGGCTTTGTAAGCTATCGCTTTAAATCTTATTGAACCAAACCTTTCAATAGCCAATGCGATACTATCCGCTACTATTTGTGCATCTAATTCTTTAACTTTTATCTCTTGAACTTCAATATGTGGGTTTTCCATTTTAAATTTCTTCTTTAAAATTTCAGTAAGGTTTTCTATGGATTCTCCTTTTCTTCCTATTATTACACCAGGTTTCGGTGTTGAAATTACTATTTTTTCTCCAACAGGAGTATATTCTATTTTTACAGACGACACCTTTCCTTTACCAAACTCTTTTCTTATATAATTTTTTACTCCCAACTCTTCCTTAGCCATTGAAACAAATTTTCTTTCTTCCATATTATTTTTCTCCTCCTAAAAATTCTTTAGCTTCTAAATAAATATGGGTTCTTTTACCTCTTGTTCTATCTCTCTTATAAGGTCTGGATGCTATATTAGCCATTGCTAAACTTATATAAGGATTTTCTATTCCTAAATTTTCTGCATTTGATCTTAATTGTTTTAGAACTTTCATTATTTCTTTTGAGGCATTTAAAGGATATCTGCCAGACATAATTCCTTTCCTATGTGGTATTTCCCTACCATACATTGGAACGGCCCTTTTAAATTCTATAACTTCTCCTAGCATTTTTATTGCATCTTCTATTCTTTTGCCCTTTATAATTTTCAAAATATATTTTGAATGTTTTGTACTTATTCTTAAAGAAATACCTTTAGCAATTGCTTTGTTCTTTTTTATTTTATCATTAATTTCTTTTTTATCAGAAGATTTTTTCTCTTCATTCTTCTTCTCTTCTTCTCTAATTTCCTGTTCTTTTATTTCTTCAGCTATCTCTTTTTTTAATTCTTTTTCTTCTTCAAGATTTCTTTTTAAAAGTTGTTTGTTTTCTACCATATTATTTAACAGATAAATGTGCAGAACCTTTAGTTGCTCCTATTCCTGCAGCTCCATGTTTAACAGGTTTTCTATTCAAAGTGAACTCTCCTAAACGATGACCCAACATTTCTTCAGTTATTTTAATAGGAACATACTCTTTTCCATTATGAACCCCTATCGTCCAACCAACGAATTTTGGTAAAATTATTAAATCCCTATAATGAGTTTTTGGCATTTTACCTTTTTCTATTTTTTTAATAGCTTTATTAATAAATTTTAAATGTAGACTTTCATTTCTTATTAAACTTCTTCTTTCTCTAGAGGTTATTAATTTAGAAAATTCATTTAAAGTCATTTTTTGTAATTCTTCTAGAGTATAACCTCTAAATTTTTTTTTCTTTCCGATTATTTCTTCTTGTAGATTCTCGTCTTTATTTTCTATTTCGCTTTTCATGCTTTTTTCCTCCCTGTTCTCCTAGGTTTCAATAAACCTACTTTTTGTCCTGGAGCAGCAAATCTCTTTACTATCTTGCTCTTAATTCTCTTTCCTCTACCAGAACCAAAAGGATGATCGACTGCATTCATCTTTACAGCAGAAGTTCTTGGCCATTTTTTAGATTTTGCTTTCTTAATATAATACTTTTTTCCAGCTTTTAAAACAGGTTTTTCTAATCTTCCTTGGGCAGCTATTTCTCCTATTGTAGCTCTACAATTTTCTTTAAATAATTTAACTTTTTTTGATGGCATTAAAACTTTTACACCTTCTTCTTCTTTAGAAAGAATCAAAGCAAAATTTCCTCCACTTCTAACCAATTTTCCTCCATCGAAAGGATTATTTTCTATATTAAAAATTTTGGTACCTGGTTTTATTTTACCTAAAAAATTTACATCTCCAAAATTTTCTCCTCCAAAATAAATTTTTTGTCCTAAAATAAGACCATTAGCTGCAATATTGTAAAAAACTCTACCTTCATCATTTCTGAGTTTTACTATTGGTGTACTATGGCCTGCTGAATGAATAAAATCTATAATCTGCCAATCACCTTCTAAATTTTGAAGATATTTAGGTTTAATAGAAAAGGCTTTTTTTCTAACCCTATATGTTAAACTTCCGTGCCCTCTCGCTTGTTGAATAATTCTTTTTCCCATTATAATGCTCCTATTTTAGTTGCGACATCTGCAGCAGAAAATTCTTTTTTTAATTTAACATATGCAATTTTTTTATTACCTTTAATCATTGTCCTAACTTTTTCGACTTTCACATCAAATAAAATCTCTACTTCTTTCTTTATCTCTTCCTTCCTAGTTTTTCTATCTGTAATAAAACACAAAGTATTATCGCTTTCAATCATCTTTACTACTTTTTCTGTTGCTTTTACCCCTTGTAAAATTATTTTTTCTTCCATCTTTCTCCTATTTCTTTAATTGCATTTTCACTAAATAAAATAAATCTCCCAGGTTTTCCATTTAAACTTAAATCATCAATTTTTAAACCTTCTACTTTTTTAATTTCTAATCCTTTTATTTTGAATTCTTCATTAGAAGAAATTACAAACAATATACCTGCACTTTTTCTGTACTTTCTTCCTCTCATTTTTCCTTTGCCTGATCTTATTTTTCTGTTCTGTAACAAATTATCAAATTTTTCTCCAATTATTTTTCTCATAATATTAAAGAATTCCTTTGTTTTTAGTTTTAAAACATTTGAGGAAAAAACTATTGGAAGAGTATCTAATTTTATATTGTAATTTTCTTCTATTATTCTTTTATTCGCGGACGCACTTAAACAAGAATTAATAGCGATTAATAGTTCTTTTTTATTTATTTTTCTGAATTGATTTTCTTCAACTTTTGGTGGGTGAGCTTCTCTTCCTCCTACTGTTGAAGCAACAGTCGCACCTACCCATGTAAAAGAGGAGCCGCTTCTTGCCATTGTCTTTCTAGGAACCCTTGACATACCTCTTCCATAACCTGATTTCCAAGCATGTCTTTTTCTTCTAATAATACCAGAAGCAGAATAATTCGCTCCAGCACCTATTTTCGTTCCATGTGTTTGCCATCTTTTTTGTGCTTCGAAAACTTTTTGAACAATGTCTTTTCTTATGCTAGAAATAGAAAAATTTTTAGGTAATTCGATTGCTTTTTCTTTCTCTGCTTTTTCATTAATTAGTTGTGCTTTCATGTTAATTCAATTAAAGAATACTGTTTTTTTAATTGTTTTTTTGTCGGTCTTAGAGGTTTTGTAACTAATAAAGGCCTCTTTCTTGTTCCTTGAACAGAGCCTTTCAAAATTAAATAATCGCCTTTAATCATTCCGTATTTATGAAAACCTCCTTTCAAATTTATATTTTTCTCTTTTATATTTCCTTTTCCTATAATAATTAAATTGTAAATAACCCTTGTATGAAATCCTGTTTGGCCTGCCATCGGTGTAACAAAAGTAACTCTGGCAGGATGCCACGGTCCAAGAGTTCCTGGCCTTCTAACTCCTTTCTCAGATTTGTGTTGTCTTAAAGAAATACCAAACCTCTTAACTGGACCTTGCAAACCTTTTCCTTTTGTAACTCCTCTCACATCGACAATTTTTCCATTAAAAACTTCTGTAATTTTTATTGTTTTGCTTATTTTATCCTTAATAAAAGCTATTTTTTCCTCTCTAGTCCCATTCAAAGCTATTTCGACTAATTCAGGCGTTTTCTTAAAATAATTCTTTCCCAAATTAGGGTAAACAATAACTCTTAAATCATCATATTCTTTATTAAAAGAATCTATTGATGAATGAATTTTTTTTGGAGGTTTTATCTTTCTCTTTAAAATTTTATCATTGGAAAAAATAACTTCGCCAACAACTTTCTTATTTTTATAAAATCTTACAGAAAAAATTTTTAATTCTGGACATTCTAAAAGAGTTACTGGAACAGCTATTTTTTTGCCTTTTGTCATAGAATCTGGCGTATCATCCTTGACAATCGCCGACATCATACCTACTTTATAACATAAAAAACCTAAAAGTCCTTTTTCATCTGTTTTGATAGCATCCCAATTAACATCAGGTATTAATTCTTTACTTCTCTTTCTTGGCCAAAATTGTAAACTTCCGTATTTAGGTCTGTGTAATCTGGGCATTTTTTAAAGTTGCATTCATCTACAATAGATGAGTGTGCAACGCCAAAATTTATAGTTTTTAAAAAGCTAAATGGTTTTTAAATCTTTGTTTTTTAAAATTACTTATACTCTCTCCAAGTATTGTCGCATTTTGTACAACGAAAAAATCTTGTTTCTGTTTCATCGCTGCCTCTTGTTTGAGAAGTCCAAAAATAAGCTTCTTTGTTTCCACATTTTTTACATTCGGCAGATATTCTTGGAAGAGTATCAATATCTTTATCTTTTATAACTTCTATTTCTTCTTTTTTTTCTAATTGTTCTGTCAATTTAAAATTAGGTTTTTCTTTGGTGGAATAACTACATCTAGGACATGCAAAATTTTTTGTTTTTAGCACTAAAAGTGCCCCACATCTCGGACAAAATTTCATAAACTTCTAATTGTAAAAAAATGTTTTTAAATCTTTGCATAAAATTAAAAATAAAAGATGGAAAGACTTAAAAATACAAAAAGTTTAAAAAGCTTTACATGGCTTTAGTTAAAAAATGCCCTGAGTGTGGTAGCTCTAAAATATTCTTTGATGAAACAAAAAGCGAGTTAGTTTGTGCTAATTGTGGTTTAGTTATAGAAGATAATCCTGTAGATACAACCCATGAATTAAGAGCTTTTGATAAAACTGAAAAAAGATCTAGAGGAGGTTCTCCTCTTTCTATGCAGAAGTTTGACAAAGGTCTCACAACAAATGTAGGAGAAATTGCCGATATATACAAACTTAATTCGTCTGATCAAACAAAAAAATATTTGAGAATTAGACAATGGCAAGAAAGAGTTTCAACATCAATAGAAAGAAATTTAAGACAAGCGATGGCTGAATTAAGAAAAGTTGCTTCTTTTTTAGAACTACCAAATGTCGTTAAAGAAGAGGCCGCAAGAGTTTATAATTTTGTTTTACAAAGAGGATTAGTAAGAGGAAGAAGTATGGAATCTGTCATTGCCGCTTGTATTTACGCAGCATGCCGTTCTTATAATATCCCAAGAACATTGGATGAAATATCCATTGCTTCAGAAGTAGAAAGAAAAGAGATAGGAAGAACATATAGATTCATAATAAGAAGGATTGGTCTAAAATTAATACCTAGTTCTCCAAAAGATTATATATCAAGATTTGCTTCTTCTTTACATCTTTCTCCAAAAGTACAAAAAAAAGCGATTGAAATTTTAAGTAAAAAAGAAGTTCTAGAATTAACTTCTGGAAGGGGTCCAGCTGGAATTTCTGCTGCAGCTCTTTATGTTGCTGCTTTAATGAACGATGAAAAAAGAACACAAAGAGAAGTAGCTGATGTAGCAGGTATAACTGAGGTAACTATTAGAAATAGATACAAAGAACTCCTAGAAAAGTTAAAAATAGATGACAAAGTCTACCAAAAAGAAATAGAAAAAAATTAGAAAATATTTAAAACCTCTTCTTTTTCTTACTAAAATGAGAATAAGACAACCTATAGTTACAGTCTGTGGACACGTAGATCATGGAAAAACATCAATATTAGATAAATTAAGAGAAACAAAAATTCAAGAGGGAGAAGCTGGAGGGATAACTCAAAAAATATCTTTTAGTATTCTGCCAAAAGAAAAAATAAAAGAAAAATGTAAAGATTTATTAGAAAAATTTAAAATTCCTTTAGATATTCCAGGTTTCTTGTTTATAGATACTCCTGGGCATGCTGCTTTTACAAATCTAAGAAAAAGAGGGGGAAGTTTGGCTGATTTAGCGGTTTTAGTTATAGATATAAATGAAGGTCTAAAACCGCAAACAATAGAAATTCTACAAATTTTAAAAATAAATAAAACTCCTTTTGTAATTGCACTAAATAAAATAGACAATATTTCAGGTTGGAAATTTTCAGAGAGCAAAAAATTTATTGACTCGTATGAAAAGCAAGGATTTGCAGTAAAACAGAATTTTGATGAAAAACTTTTTACTTTAATAGGAAGTCTACAGTCTCATAAAATAAACGCCGAATTATATTTTAAAATAACAGATTTTACAAAAAATTTTGCTATAGTTCCTTGTTCTGCAAAAACTAATGAAGGAATTGAAGAATTATTAACTTTGCTGTGCGCTTTGTCTCAGAAATTCTTAAAAAAAAAGTTAACTATAGGTGAAAGAGGAAAAGGGATAATCTTAGAAATAAAAAAAGAACAACAAGTAAATTTTTTAGAAAGTATTATTTTTGATGGCGAGTTAAAAGAGGGGGATGAAATTGCTATTGGTTCTTTTTCGGAAATTATAAAAACAAAAGTTAGAAGTTTACAAGAAGCATTACCTTTAAATAAAGGATATAAAAGTGTAAAAAAAGTTTCAGCTGCTAGCGGTGTAAGGATTTTAATAAGTTCGAATGAGAAAGAAATTTACTCTGGAATGCCTTTTGTTGTACTAAATAAAGATTTGGAAGAAGTAAAAAAAGAATTAAAAAAAGAGATAGCTGAAGAAATAAAAACAGATGAAACAGGCATATTGGTCAAAGCAGAATCTTTAGGAAGTTTAGAAGCATTATTAAATTTATTAAGATTGGAAAATATTAAGGTTAAAAAAGCGGAAATAGGAGAAATAACAAAAAGCGATATTATTTTCGCAAAATCATTAGAAGAAGAAAACAAGATAATTCTTGGTTTTAATGTAGAAAAAGCTAAAGATTTAGAAGAAACAAAGGAAGTTAAAATAATTTTAGGTGACATAGTTTATAAAATTATTGAAGAATTAAAAGAATATAGATTAAAAAAGGAGGAAGAAGAAGAAAGAAAAAAATTAGAACTTTTGCCTTCTGCTTGTAAATTAAAAATTCTAAATTTTGTTTTTAGAAACTCAAACCCTGCAATATTTGGGGTTAAAATAGAATTAGGAAAATTAAAAAAAGAAACCGAGCTGATTAATTCTAATGAAGAAAAAATAGGCAAGGTAAAAACAATACAATCTGAAAAAAAGAATATTGAAGAAGCGGAAAGTGGAAAAGAGGTTGCTATTTGTGTTCCAGGACTAAATTTTGAGAGAGAATTGAAATTTGGAGAATATCTTTATTCAAATATTTCTGAAAATGAATTTCGATTATTTAAAGAAAACAAGAATCTTTTAACAGAAGAAGAAAAAAAAGTTTTACAAGAAATTGCTACAATAAAAAGAAAAAAAAATCCTATTTGGGGAATGTAGATATTTAAGACAGGTCAATCACATACTTTCCTTCATTAATCTTTATTACTATTGGCCTTCTATTTATTAAAGAGACCAAATCTATTTCAAACTTCCCTTTACCTAAAATTCTTATAGATTCTAAATCAAGAATTACTGGCTGATCTTCCTCTACTATCCCAAGAATCTCTCTAGCCTCTTTTTCTATTTCTTTTTTCTCTTCTTCTGGAATTGAAATTATTTTTTTTTCATTGTTTTTAAACTCTAAAATTTTTTCATCTCTTATATAAAAGAAAAATTTACTCCCACAATTTGAACAACCCTTAAGAATTTCTTCTGAAGCCTTTTCTATTATTTTTCCACAATGAACACACCTATGCGCCATAAAAAGAATAAAAAACAAAGCTTTAAATTATTTTCTAATATCTTCTAAGAAATAAATAAATTAAGGCTATGAATAATACAGATAAAACAAAATTAATAAAACTGAAAAAAGGTAAAGTCACTATATCAGAACAATCAAATTCTCTTTCAAAAGGATTACAAAGAATATCTGCATTTGGTGGAACTTTTCTAGCACCATAGCTAACTACTACTTTTTTAATATCAGAACATTTGTCCTCTCGGGATATTAAATAATATTCGCACTTTTTTGTTTGAGAACCTGAAGATGAAGGATTTCCTGTTACAGGATCAAAACAAATAGTCTCAAATCTTCTTCTAAAACTACAATTTCCGCTATTCCAATAGCATTCACAAAAAGAATGATTTAAACAAAGCTGAGAAATGTAAATGCTTTCTCCACAGAGTTCTTTACCTTCTACATTAAGTTCCCACATTGTTAAATTTCCATATTGTAAAGAATTAGGACCTTCACACTCCTCTTTTGTCTTTAAGGAGTCACAATAATTATTAAGATTATCGGTACCTCTAGAGCAAACACCTGTTATTGAATTACAATTATAACTTATTGGGCAGCAAGAATTTTCAATTGAAAAAGGAGAACTATATAAAGAACAGTTACCTACATTACCAGAAGAATTAAAAACCACAACAATCGGCCTTGAAAAAAGAAAAGGGGTTCCCATAGAATTAATTTCCCAAGAAGTGTTTATCCATGCTGCATAAGAAGCAGTTCTATTACAAGATACTCCTTCTGGTAAGACTTGTATCGGTTCTGTAGAAGTCCAAGAACTTACAAAACTAAAAAATAAAAATGATAAAAAGATTGAAAATAGTATTTTTCTTATCATAAAAAAAATAAGATTATGCCCTTTTTAAAATTAACTCTATTTTTCTAGGATCTTTTTTTATTTCTTTAATTAAACTTGCTGGGCCAATTAAACTTATAGAATCTTGTTCTCCAACTAAAATTCTTATTAAATTCTTTCTTATTTTTTCAAAAAGATTTCTTTCATTTGCATAAGATAAAGAAGATATCTCAATTCCTTTAAAATCCTTTATATTTCCTACTAAAGCCATTGTATGTTCTATAAGCTTAGCTTCTTCTTCTGGTTTTAATCTTCCCTGTAAAATTATTAGTTTATTTTCCAAAACAATACCAAGAATTTTTTTTATTCTTTCCAAACTGCCTAAATGAGAAATCTCAGAATAAGGCATGAAATAAATAGTTAAGTTTTTTTCTTTAGTTTTCATTTTATTTTTTTTACCAATTTAAATAAAGCTTCATAAAACTTGTCCATACCTTGACCGGTTTTTGCTGAAACTCCAACAACTTCATATTCTGGAAATGCATTTATAACTCTTTTAACATTTGCCTTTTTTAAATCTATTTTATTTGCAACTATTATTAAAGGTATTTTCCTTGCCGCTAAATTTCCAACTATAGTTATATTTACTTGGGAATAGGGATTAGCTGTTGCATCTAATAAAACAACAACTGCATCCATATCATCTAACCATTTTATAGATTCTATTATTCCTTGTGTAGCTTCTCGTGCTCTATTCTGTGCCTCTTTTCTTGATAATCCGAATTTTAAAAAATCTTCAAAATCTATTTTTGTAGCTATCCCAGGAGTATCTATTATTTTCAATTGAAGCTTTTTTCCATCTTTTTCGATTATGACCTTTTCTTTAAACTGAATTTCTCTTGTTTCATGAGGTATATTACTTACTTTTCCTAATTCTTCACCAGTCCAATCTAAACAAATTCTGTTTGCCAAACTAGTTTTTCCCGCATTAGGCGGACCATAAAAACCCAACTTTATTTCTTTTCTTTTTTTAAATAATAGATTCATCAACTTTTTTTTTATCTCTTCTATAAATTTCATTTTTTCTGAAATAAGATTTTAATTTTCTCTACAGGTATTATTTCATAAGGTCTTGTTCTTTCACCTTTTGCTTTTTTTGCAGCATATTCTGCCTGTTCTTTAGACCAACCTGCTTTTATTAACTTTTGTATTGCCTCTTGTCTACTTAAACCTTTCTCTTCATAAGATTTAAAAAAAGAAATAACATTTAACAAATCTCTTTCTGATTTAAATAATTTCTTTTCATAACCTTTTTTAAGGTTTATCTGGATTATAGTATAAATAACTAAAAAAACTAAAAAAATTAGAATTAATAAAGGAATAGAAATATGCCAAGGTTTACAATCGTTCCTACAATTTTTATAGTCTTCTCCTAATTTTTTTTCACAAATACTATTAAAATTACATGCATCGATTTTTTCAACAAAGGAAAAGTTTTTTAAACTTAAAGGAATAACATAAAAAGAAGGTTCTTTATTTCCCTTAGTAATTATTTTTATTTCATAATCATTATTCTTTTTCAAATTTAGAACTTTGAAATTTCCAAAAGAAGAAAATTGATGAGAAGAAGAAGTTATATTTTCTGCCTCAATAAAAAATATAGAATCTTCGTTCGGTTTTAGATAAAAGGTAGAAATAATAATACTATCAAAAAAAACATTTTTTTCATCTAATAAATCAATCTTTGTTATTGATTTTTTGTTAGTTTCTATATCTTGCCTTATGTTCCAATTATAAACATAATCTTTATAACGAGTATCACCTGAATAATTTTTTTCAATTACAAGTCTAATTAAATCTGATGGAATATCTTTTACAAAAAGTACGTCTTCTTTTATTTCTACTTTAATTTTAGAAGGTATATTTATTTTGTAAATCATATTAGTTATATTTAATATTTCACTATGATTTTCAGCCAAAGATAATTTAGCACTTAAATCTTGCAATTGGTTCTTTAAAAAACTTAGAGATAAAGAAGAATCTAAATCATTAAAAATTGAGGAAAAATTATTTTTTAATTCAAAAATAAGCTTAGTTAAAGAAGCGTTTTTTGAAGATAAAATTTGAAGAGTAATATTTTTTGAGGCAAAAACTACAACAGTAAAATTGACTGTTGAACTAACTCCTTTATTGTTTGTTAAAGTTAAAACAATAGTTTGTTCTCCTACTTCTGAAAAACTATGATTAACTTTAGAAATATTAGTAAACTTTGTAATATTCTCTTTTACAAAAAACCACTTAAAAGAAGTTATATTATCTCTCAATAAATAATCTGCATATATAGTTACATTTATCCCAACAGGAAAAATTTTTGGATAAAGATCCTTTATTATTGGTCTAGAAGAAACATTTATTCTTTCTGAAAAAAGAAAAACTCTCCCGTAATCATTAGATAAATAAAATGATAAATTTATATTATTGCCTTCTCTTCTTAGAGTAAAATTAGATGGAAAAAGATTAAGATTCCCAGAAAAACTTTCTAAAGGAAATCTTAAAGAAAGATTAAAAATTTCTTGATTAGAAGTAATCCCAGATGAAGAAGAATAAGAGATTCCAGTATTTCTTTGTAAAACTGTTAAATTTTGATTTGAACCTAAAAAAGATATCGGGATAATACATCCAAAAGAACAATTTCTTTTATAAAATTTATTTATATAATTATTTATTACATTAACTACTTCAAAATTATTCTGGTCCTCTTTTAAGAAAATTTGTCCATTGAAAGGTGAATAAGAAGGTACTCTTAAAAATAGATAATAATCTCCAACGGGATTTGTAAAAGAACTATCAAAATAACCACAAGAAGAATTTTTTCTTGGTTGATAGCCCAAATAAATATCGACAACAGAGTTTGAAGAAATACATACATAATACTCCCCACTATTTAATTCTCTTTCAAAGGTTATATTACAAGAGTTTGAATTTAAAGACATAAAAGTGCAACTTCCTACTTCTTCTCTCCTTCTATCTAATAAAGAAAGTCTTAACAGAGAATTCAAATTATTTGGATTTGAGAAATTTGCCCCCAACAAAAACTTCTTTGTTTGTGGGACATTAGTTATTTTTTCACAATATCTTCTATCTGATATTTTTTTATCGAAAGAAATTGAAGAAGATAAATCAAAACAACCATAACTCAAGAACCTTACAAAGTTATTGGTATGTTCACTAAAATTCCACACGTTTCTTCCAGCAACAAAAATCTGTAAAGGAGTTGAATTTGATTCTTGAAAAGAAGTGCTTAAATTCAATTTAAAATCATCTAATCTTGAAAAAGAGTTTTCTCTTATTTCAAAACCTATTAATTCTTCTTTATTTTCTTCTAATCTTATAGTATGCGGATATGAAAGTTGTAAATTTTTTGTAAAGATTCTCGCGCAATCAAAAGTTTCACAAGAAAAACTTTTTCCATTGAATTTTAATAATTCTCTTAGAGAAATATTATGACCTTCATTAGTCTCTAAAAAAGAATTAGATGGAACATTAGAAAAATTTAAAAAAATTGTGAGATTTAATCTATCCCCTATTAAATAATTCTTTTGAGAACTAACTATTGAAGCATTAAATATGTTTGGAGAAACAAAAGGAAAAAAATTTAAAAAAAGTATAATTCCTAGTCCTACTAAAAATAAAAGGCTTT
>JAWALV010000005.1:0-21086 GCA_038886595.1 Candidatus Pacearchaeota archaeon
TGGTAAAAAGAGCGTTTTAATTTTGGAAATTTTATTTAAAAAAGATTTAGTAAATGAGAATATTCTATCTAAAAAAACAAAAATTCCAATAAATGAGATAAGGAGTATTTTATATGAATTATCTTCTAAAGGTTTAGTTGGTTTTATAAGAAAAAAAGACAAGAGGAAAGGATGGTTTATTTATTTTTGGTTTTTAAAGGAAGAAGAAACATTAAATAAAATTAAAGAAGAAGTTATTAAAGAAATAGATGATTATAGAAATAAGTTAATTCAAAGACAAAAAGAAAGGTTTTACTATTGTAATACTTGTAAACATGAAGTAGGTGAAGAAAAAGCTTTAGCAGAAGAGTTTGTTTGTCCAGAATGTGCTACACTTTATGATATTGTTGATAACAAAAAATTTATTGAAGAAATTAATAGAAATATTTTAAAAAGAGAAAAAGAATTATTAGAAGTGCAAAAAGAGATAAATATTGATAAAGAGAAATCTTTAAGAGAAAAATTAAAGAAAGACAAAACCAAAAAAATCAAGAAAAAAATAAATAAAAAAAAGAAATCTAAAAAATGACTTGGTTTGAAGATAAATTTTCTTCTCGTTATGGTGGTGTAAAAAAACCAATAGAAAGAAAAGTTTTTATAAAAAGAGAACCTTTATTTAGTATATCTTTAACTGCTAAAATAATAATTGTAAACGTTATTTTTTTTATTTTATTTTATATTTTTACACTTTTTTTAGGTTATAATTTCATGATAGACAATATAGCTATTAAAGCCGAGAACGTTTTAACAGGAAAGAAGATATGGACTTTCTTAACTCACTTTTGGATGCATGGTTCTATTATGCATCTTTTTGTTAATATGTTTTCTTTAGCTTCTATTGGCATCTTAGTAGAAAAAATAATAGGGAAAAAAAGATATTTTTGGTTTTATATCTTTAGCGGTATTTTTGCTGCTTTGATTTTTGTTTTGTTGGCAGGATTTTTTGGTTATGGAAAATTTGGAGAGGTAATGTTTGGAAGTCCTGCTAGTTATGCTGTTGGAGCTTCTGGAGCAATTTTTGCTTTGGCTGGTTTATTGACAATTTTAATTCCTCGTATGAAAGTATTAATTTTTTTTATAATCCCGATGTCTCTATGGATAGGAATAGTTTTTTTATTTGTTCTTTTTTGGGTTTTGTCTATTGTTGGTGGTTTACCAATAGGTAATTCTGCCCATCTTGGAGGTTTTGTTTTTGGTTTAATATATGGACTTTATTTAAAATCGAAATATCCAAATAAAATAAGAATAATTAGAAGAGTTTTTTCATGAGAGAATTAAAAGAATATTTATCTTTTTTAAAGTCAAAAAAAAATATTTTCTATTTTTCATTATTGCTATTTTTCTTTTCAGCTTTTCTAGGATATTTTTTTCCCTTATTTGAGAATATTATAGTAGAAATAATAAAAGATCTTATAAATATGTTTGAAGGAAAAAACTTTTTTGAAAGTTTTCTTTTGCTTTTTTTTAACAATGCCAGAAGTTCTCTTTTAGCAATAATCTTTGGTTTGTTTTTTTCAGTTATTCCTGTATTAATCTTGTTTTTTAATGGTTATTTAGTTGGTTTTGTAGTTAATCTAGTAGCAAAAGAGAAGTCGCTTTTTGAAATTTGGCGATTATTACCCCATGGAATTTTTGAACTGCCTGCTTTTTTCATTTCCTGTGTCTTGGGAATAAATTTAGGGTTAGTTGTTTTAAGGGAATTTTCTTTTAAGAAGACAATTGAAGCATTAGAACAGGCTTTGAAAATTTTTGTTTTGATTGTAATTCCTTTACTGTTGATTGCGGGCTTTATTGAAGCGTTGTTAATTTTTTTGTGGAGGTGATGAATTTGTCATAATAATTCCAGCTTCAATTATTGGCTTTTTTCCGACTTTTATTCCGAAACGAACTGATTAGAAATCTCTATTCTGGGTTTAGGATATTGATTATTCTACTATATGTTCTTTTATTTCTAGGATATTTAAGCTTGCAAAATTGAATAAATACCTTTTAGAAATTATGGTGTACATAAGTTTAATGGCAAAAATTATTCTTGGTGCTTATAATTTTAGAAAATGATAATTATCTTTTTGGTTTAATACTTGTTGTATTGAAAGGAGTTATTATATTAATTTCAGGTATTGCTTTATTTAAATAAAAGATTTTTTTGGAAGGATAGTTACTGTTATAGGTGTTTTGTATATACTTAATGGTGCTTTCCTTGCGAGCATTATTCTTGTATTTTTTGTTCTATTTACAACTCTTGTTACAATATTTTAGAGACAATATCTTTTTTTAAAGCAAGTGAAAAATATGAAAAATAATTAAGAAATATTTTAAAAAAGTTATATAAAAATTTCTGGCGAATAACTTTTAATTAACTCTTAAAAAGTACATAATGGGTATAAGTCGGCTAAAAATAAAAATTTTTGGGTTTATAAAAAAATAAATTACAAAAATTTAGTAAAACAATAAAAAAAAAGAAAAAGCCGGCAAAGCCAGCAATTATAGATTTAACTTAAATCTTCTAAACCGAAGTCATTCATCGTTTTCTTTGAAGAAGTTCTTTCTTCATATTCGGATTTACCAAGGATATAAGGCGATTTTACTCCAGTCATAATTGTAATAACTCTTATTCTTCCTTGGAATTCCTTGTTGATTCTTGCTCCAATAATAACTTGGGCTTCAGGAGAAAGATTTTCTGTTACTAATCTTCCAATGTTGTCAAATTCTTCTAATTTCATATCTGGGCCGCAAGTTATGTGGATTAAGGCGCCTGTTGCTCCTCTATAATCTACATCCAAAAGAGGATGTGTTAATGCTTGTTGTACTGCTGTATCAACTCTAGAACTAGAATTGTCTTCACCAATACCTATAACTGCGACATCGCCGTTTTTCATAATAGCAGCGACATCCGCGTAGTCTAGGTTGATTAAAGAAGGTAATGTTATTGTTTCGACAATACCTTTTATCATTGTGGAGACAAGCTCGTTTGCTACTGCAAATGCTTGTTCCATTGGTAGTTGTCCAGCAACATCAACAAGCCTATTATTGTCCAAAACAATAACTGTGTCTGCAACTTCTCTTAATTCTTGCAAACCAAATTCTGCTTTGTCAATTCTAGCTTTTTCTGCTTCAAAAGGCATTGTTACAACAGCAATTACAACCGCTCCTGCTTCTTTTGCTAATTGAGCAAGCACAGGAATAGAGCCAGTTCCAGTTCCACCACCCATACCGGCTAAAACGAAAACCATATCCGAACCCGATACAGCCTTCTTTAGCTCGCTGATGGCTTCCTTCGCTGCCTCTCTTCCTTTAGCAGGGTAACCTCCGCAACCAAGACCTCTTGTCAATTCTTTTCCTATAAGAATTTTCTCGTCGGCTTTTGAAATAGATAAGTGCAATGCATCAGTGTTTATCGCATAAGTTGTTGCCCCATTGATTCCTTTGTTGAAAAGCCAAGTTACCATATTGGAGCCGCAACCGCCCATTCCAAAAACCTTAATGTTTGCTTTTCCTGCTTTAAGCTCATCGAAGTTAATGCTGTATTTCTCGGCGTTTTGTATTGCTTCTTTTGCAAAATCTAATACCATCTCTTTTTACCTCCTTTCAAATAATTTTAATATTAGTAATTCTTTATTTAAAAATACTATTGTTTTTTAGAATACTTTTTTCTAACTAATAATTAGCGAAATTTAAGAAAAGTTGTTCATAATTTTTTTTGTCAATGTTTTCTTCTTTGGTTTTATTTTCAAGCCCATGTTTTTGTTCTTTCTTCCTTTCATATTTTCTTCTTTCTGTTATCTTTCCATATTTAGAAGATTTATAAAAATAATATGCTGCTTCAGCAAATGAAATATCTTCATTTTGTCTTAGCATTTTTTTTTCTCTTAAATATCTAATTGTTTCACTGCGACTTTTACCGACTTCTAAAAAATCGCTATATAAAGAATAGACCCGAACTAATCTTATTATATAATTTTCATCAATTATTCCACTATTAAATTTGTTTTTTATTTCTTCTTCATAAATTTTGATTTTTTCTGAATATTTTTTAAACATATAAATAAATAAAAAGTAATATATTTAAATCTTTTGTTTTTTATGTATCTTCTTAGTAGTAACAAAAAAGAAAGATTTATAAATCAGCGTTTCCTGTATAATTTGTGAGGTTAAAAATGGAAGAAGATAAAAAACTACAAAATGAAGAGAATTCGCAATACAAACTTAGAACTAATTCTCAAAAACTGACAAATATAAACTATAAAATTCCTACTGAAGATGACAAATGGTCGCCCGATTATTTTTATGATGCTTTTAAATCATTAAAAGATCTCCAAGGTATTGATTTAACTAAAAAAGAAAGTCGTGATAAATTTTATTCTATTGTTAATGATCCTATAATCAGAGAAGGACCTGCAGAATTTGTTTTACAAGCAAATAAAACTTTGATTTCTTTAGTTTCTGATGGTTTGTTTAGAAATAGTTTAAAGAATATTGGAGGTTTAACAGGGCTTTTAGACAACGAAACTGCTCTAAATTTAGGTTTAACATATCCAGGTTTTTATACCGAGGACTCTCCTGAACCTTATAAAAAAGCGGCTCAGTCAGTAAAGAGATTTCAGGATATTTCCACAGATATAAAAAATGATCCTAAAAAATATTTAGATAGAAGATTTGAGGGTTTAAATGAAAGCAATAAGTTTTTCTGGCAAGCATTATCAAAAGAAATTCTTACAGCCGACCAATTAATAGCAAAAAGAAAGGCATTTGAAGCAATGGCATCATATGGCTCAGCACAAAAATACTTGGCTGAAAGTATAAAAATCGGAAATAAGTTATCTCAAGAATTCTCTAAAGAACAAGAAAAAATTCAAAAAGAAATACAAGAGGCATTACAAAAGAAACTACAAGAAAAAGGAGGTTATTTAACACTAGAAGAAAAAGCAGAATTTGAGGAGACATTTAGGAAAAGAGAAGAAGAATTTGCAGAGAGATACAGGCAAGGTTTGATTGCTTCTCAAATAATAACGAAGTTAATGGAAGAAGTTATGATTGCATCTTACAGTACACTCGAAGAAAAAAAGAAGCAAAAAGAAGAAACAAAAAAAAGAGTTGGTGGTTCTTCTAATATAAATAGAAAACAAAAAGATAAATAGTTAAAGAAACTAATCTTTTCTTTTTTCAGTAATTTCTTTAACAAGACGAGCCATTTCACTCAAAAAAACATCGGCTTTATAGAAAAAATCATCTATAACTCCTGATTTAATTTCTTTTATTTTTCCATGTGATATGCCTTTATACATTTCAAAAATTTCTTTATAGTAGTCTGCAATTTTTGATTTTATAAAACTATTTTTTACAAATTTTTCAATAATCAGATCATAAATATGTTCTGGAGAGGCAGGCTCTTCATCGGCAGAAATTAAAGCTGCATGGGCAGAATCGACACAACACCAATATAAAGCTTCTATAATGTTAAAAACCATTAACTTGGCCCTCACTAAATGTGTCGGAGCCCTGTTTAATAAACTATAAACTGCTTCAGGAGTCGTTTTTATTTTTCCTTCTTGAAGCAGAACTTTTAAAGGAGAGAAAAAACCTGCGATATCAATTAAAGGATCTCCATAGCGAATAACGTTTATTAAAATAGGATCTCCTCTTAATAAGTCATTCCACCATGTAGAAAGTTTAATAGTATTTATATGGAGAGATTTTTTATAAGGGTTTGCAGATATTAATTTTCCAAGTTCTTCTCTATAATAAGCTATTAACTCCAAATCCCATCTAATTGAAACATCATCAACAATTATTATTATATCTATATCTGAGGAATGCAAAGAAACTTTTTTTGCAGCACTTCCAAATAATATTATTGCTTTTATCATTTTTTCAAATCTTTTGTAAACTTTGGTAGCGAAATCTAAAGCTATCTCCCTATCTGTTGCCAAAATTAATGTAGACTTTGTGTTTAAATTTTTAGAAATATTTTTTTTGTCTTTTTTCACCTCTTTTTCTTTTTTCACCATTTTTATTAATTCGAATTTTGGTTTTATAAATCTATCTTTGTCTTTTCCTTAATATTTATAATAATTAACAATAAAAATATAAAAACCCTTTTTTAAATATTCTTTTATATGTCAGATAAAAAAGCATGTTTAATTATTACAGAGAAACCACAAGCAGCTGAAAAAATAGCCTTTGCTCTTTCCGATGGAAAAGATAAAAAAATAAAGGAAAAGAACGGTGTTAGTTATTTTGAATTTGAGAAAAACGGAGAAAAATTTTTTGTTGGGTGTGCGGCAGGTCATTTGTTCAGTTTGAGACAGAAAGATAGTAAAAAAGAATTTCCCTCTTTTGATATAGAGTGGGTTCCATCATATGAAACAAAAGAGGCCTCTTTTACAAAAAAATTTTATGATTTGCTTAAAAAATTAATTAAGAACTCAGATGAGTTTATTGTTGCTACAGACTATGATGTTGAGGGAGAGATTATTGGTTGGAATGTTCTGAGATTTTTAGGAAAAAAAGATTTGGACAAGCAGGCAAAAAGAATGAAGTTTTCTTCTCTGACGAAAGAAGAATTAGAAAAATCTTTTGAGAATTTGTTACCAACGATAAATTGGGGCGAAGCAGTAGCTGGTGAAACCAGGCATTATTTAGATTGGTTTTATGGTATAAATCTTTCAAGAGGATTGATGAAGGCAATTTCAGAAACAGGAAAATTTCAAATTTTGTCTGTTGGTAGAGTTCAGGGCCCAGCTTTGAAAATAATTTATGATAAAGAGTTAGAAATAAAAAATTTCAAACCAAAACCTTATTGGCATGTTTTTATTAAAGTTAGAGATAACAAAAACCAATATTTAGAACTTCTGTATGAAAAAACCATTCGTGAAGAAAAAGAACTCTCAAAGTTTAATTTGTTAAAAGGACAAAAAGGTATTGCAAAAACTGAGCTTAAGGAAGAAAAAATTTCTCCACCGGTGCCTTTTGATTTGACAACCTTGCAGACAGAATGCTACAAAAATTTTGGTTTAACTCCGTCGCAAACATTAAAAATTGCCCAAAATCTTTATTTAGAAGGTCTTATTTCATATCCCAGAACATCTTCGCAAAAATTTCCCAACATAAACTTAAAAGAAATTCTAGAAAAGTTAAAGTCATACACTGATTTAGTCAAATTTGCTGTTCGTGAAAAACCGACAGAAGGAAAAAAAACAGATCCTGCCCATCCAGCTATTTATCCAACAGGAGAATTAAAAAAGTTGGAAGGAAAGGAGAGGCAGGTTTATGATCTGATTGTCAAAAGGTTTATCTCTTGTTTTTCAGAGGATGCTATTGTTTTAAAGAAAAAGGTTTCTGTTGGTGTTTTGAATTTTGTTTTTTCGACAAGTGCAGTAGAATTCAAGAAAAAAGGTTGGATGTATGTTTATCCTTCCTCAGTTAAAGAAAAAGAAATTCTAACTATAGAAGGTGAAGCAGACATCAAAGAAATAAGAATAGAACAAAAACAAACGCAACCTCCAAATCGCTATAATCCTTCTTCTTTAGTTAAAGAGCTTGAAAAAAGGAACCTTGGAACAAAAGCAACAAGAGCTTCAATAATAGAAACGCTTTATGACAGAGGCTACATAAAAGGAAACCAAATTGAAATAACTCCTCTTGGAATGAAAGTTGTTGAAAGTTTATTGCATGTTTTTCCTATAATTTTAGACGAAAAATTGACCAGGGAATTTGAGAAAGAGATGGAGAATATCTCAAAAAAGAAAAAAAGTTGGTTTGAGAGTCAAGCAAAGGTTTTAGATAAGGCAAAGAAGAGCATAGTTCAAATTGCAGAATTAATGAAACAAAATTTTAAAAAAATAGGCGAGGAACTTTTAGAAGCAAGGAATGAAATAATAAAAAGAGAAAATGAAGAGAAAATTTTGACTCTTTGCCCTGTTTGCAAGAAAGGAAATTTAAGAATTTCATTTAATAGAAACGCTAAGAGATTTTTTATTTCTTGTTCAAACTATCCAGAATGCAAGACGACTTTTTCTTTGCCACCGAATTCTTTAATAAAGCCATCTAAAAACGACGAAGGAGAAATAGAAATGTGTCCTGATTGTAAAGAATTTCCTTTGATGCTTTCTTTGAAAAAAGGAAAAAGGCCTTGGAAATTTTGCTTTAATCCTAATTGTCCTGGGAAAAAGGTTTAAATCCACCCTCTCTTCCTTATTCCCCCATCAAAAATCTCAAAACCAATTTGTTTTTCTGGAAGAGAACGGTGCTTTCTCAAAATTAAATTTCTTTTTTCATTCGATTTTTTTAGTTCAACAAGGCATTTTGACCAATATTTTAACAAATCTCCGCCGACCATTGAAACTTCGCGTTCTTTTTGTTCTTCCTCATTTTTTGGAAAAAGAGAATAAACTTGGTTCGTCAGTAGAATAGGAATTTTTCTGTTTCTTGAAATTTCATTTAAAGTTCTTAATTGTTCGGCTAATTTTTTATTTACTTTTTGTATTTCAGAAGTTATTTCTGTTTTTATAGCGTCGGCTAATTCAATTCTGTAGAGCATTGCGATGCTATCAACGACAATTAAAGAGATTTCATTTTTAAGGTATTTTGAAAGATTTTTGAAAATTTCTTCTTGTTCTTTAAATGATGTAGGGGACAAAACAAGAGTATTTTTTAAAACTTTTTCAGTTTCTTCTTTATTTTTGTTTAAAATTTGATAAATTCTTTCTGTTGAAAAGCCGCCTTCTGTGTCAATAAACAAAACCTTATTTCCTTTTTTTGCTTGAGATACCGAACATAAAATGCATAAATTTGTTTTGCCACTTCCTGCAGGCCCATAAAAAGTTGTTATGACATCTTTTTCATAACCGCCATAGAAAAATTTGTTTAAATCGTAACTGCCTGTAGAGATTCTATTGTCTTCCATAATATTAAAAATGTTAAAGAGTTTTAAAGCATTTATATAGCTTTATTTAACCGAAAGATTTATAAAGTGTATATTCTATGTATATACAAATAAATTACACAATAAGGCAATACAAAATGGATATATTCGACAATAAAATACTTTGCAAGAAGTGTGGAAAGGAGATGGAGAAAGTTTTAATTCAAAAAAATGGATTTAATCTAAGAGCTATTAAATGTTCTAAATGTAACGCAACAGTTTATCATCCTGCTGACTTGAAGGAGTATGAAGAATTTATGAAGCTTAAAGAAAAAGAGTTTAATGTTAAGATGAGAATGGTTGGAAACTCTTATGCCGTTTCTATTCCTAAAGAGATTGTTGATTTTATGAAAGAACAAGAAAAAATAATAAATAATGTTGTTAAGATGTGCTTTGAGGAAGCAGGAAAAATAAGCCTTAGATTTAATGTTTCTCCAGAAAATTCAAGAGTTGTCGGTTTCAAAGAAGCAAAGATTATAAAAAATGGAAAACCTGTTTTTTATGCGAGAAAAGTTTATGATTCAGCTAATCCGCAATTAAATAAAACAGAGGTTTATAAAAATGACGGCGAAGAATGAAGAAATAAAGTTAAAAGTTGCAGAAGCAATACAAGACGATGTCTATAAAGGCATTGCTAGAATAGACCAAAGTTTAATGAAAAAATTAGATTTGGAAAGAGGAGATATAATTTCAATTAAAGGCGGGAGAGAAAGTTTTGTTGTTGTCGATAAAGCATACCCAGCAGATGAAGGGGCAGGTTTAATAAGAATAGATGGTATTACAAGAAGAAATGCAAAAACAGGTATTGGGGAATTAGTTTCTATAAGAAAGACCGATTTAAAACCTCTAAAAAAAATAATTATTGCTCCTGCTCAACAAGGCATAATGGTTCAAGGAAATGTTGAGAGTTTTAGAAGTTCTTTATTAGGAAGACCTTTTGTTAAAGGAGATATTTTTGTTATGGGAACTGGAAGAAAAAAAAGAGATATTTTTAATGAAGAGTTTGAAGGTTTTGATGATTTTTTTGGAGATTTTTTTAGCCAGTTTGGAATGAGTCTTCCCGCTTTAAGTCAAATAAGATTTGTTGTTGTTTCAACTTCTCCAAACCAACCGGGTATTGTTAGTGAAGATACTGAAATTGTTCTAAATCCTAAGGCAGTTGAAGTTAGCGAGACAGAAAGTGGAGTACCTCAAGTTACTTATGAAGATATAGGTGGTTTAACAGAGGAAGTTAAAAAAATAAGAGAGATGGTTGAGCTTCCTTTGAAACATCCAGAGATTTTTGCTCGTTTGGGTATTGAGCCACCAAAAGGAGTTTTATTGTATGGACCCCCAGGAACAGGAAAGACTTTGCTTGCGAAAGCAGTAGCTAATGAAAGCGAAGCTAATTTTATTTTATTGAATGGTCCAGAAATTATGTCTAAATTTTATGGAGAATCAGAAAAGAAGATAAGAGATATTTTTGAAGAAGCGAGTAAAAATGCTCCTTCTATAATATTTATCGACGAAATAGACGCTATTGCTCCAAAAAGAGAAGATGTTACTGGAGAAGTTGAGAGGAGAGTTGTTTCTCAACTATTAACAATGATGGACGGGTTGCAATCAAGAGGCAAAGTTATTGTTATCGGAGCGACAAACAGGCCAAATGCATTGGATCCTGCTTTAAGAAGACCTGGCAGATTTGACAGGGAAATTGAGGTAGGTGTTCCAGATAGAGATGGAAGGTTACAGATTTTAAAGATTCATACAAGAGGGATGCCTTTAGATAAAGATGTTTCTTTGGAAGAACTAGCAAGCAGAACACACGGTTTCGTTGGAGCGGATTTGCAAGCACTAACGAAAGAGGCGGCTATGTCTTGTTTAAGAAGAAATTTAGACAAGTTTAATCTTGATAAAGAAGAGGCAATTCCTGAGAAAGTTCTTCAATCATTAAAAATAACAAAAGAAGATTTTGAGAATGCTTTGAAAGTTGTTCGCCCAAGTGCTATGAGAGAAGTTTTAGTCGAGACACCAAATGTAAAATGGAACGACATAGGCGGAATTGAAAATACAAAAAGAGAATTAAGAGAGGCAATAGAATGGCCTTTGAAATATCCAGATGCTTTTAAGAGAATGGGAATAAGGGCTCCAAAAGGAGTTTTATTGTATGGACCCCCAGGAACAGGAAAGACTTTGCTTGCGAAAGCAGTAGCTAATGAAAGCGAAGCAAACTTCATACAAGTCAAAGGTCCAGAATTATTAAGCATGTGGGTTGGCAAATCAGAAGAAGGAGTTAGAAAAGTTTTTGAGAGAGCAAGGCAAGTTTCTCCTTGTGTTATATTTTTCGATGAAATTGACTCTTTAGCTGGGAGAAGGGGGCTCCAAGAAGGTGGTTCAAAAGTTACAGAGTCTGTTTTAAACCAAATGCTTGCAGAAATGGATGGTATAGAAGAACTAAGCAATGTTGTTGTTATTGGAGCAACAAATAGACCAGACATGTTGGACCCTGCTTTATTAAGACCTGGGAGATTTGATAGAATAGTTTTTGTTCCTGTTCCTGACGAAAAAGGTAGATTAGACATTTTAAAAATTCATACAAGAAATACCCCGATAGAAAATAAAGAAAAATTGATAGAGAAATTAGCTAAAGAAACTGAAGGATACACAGGAGCAGATTTAGAAGCTTTAGTTAGAGAGGCAGCAATGTTGGCTTTAAGAGAAAACAAGGATGCGAAAGAAGTTAAAGAAGAGCATTTTAAGAAAGCAATGGAAAAAGTCGCGCCTTCTGTTACAAAAGGTGATTTAGAAAGATATAAAAATATAGAGAAAAAATATTTAAGAAGCGCAAAATCCGCGCTGCCAGAAATGAGTTATACTGGATGAATATCTATTTTAATATATTAGAAGTTATAATTATTTTTTTTTCTTCAAAAAAAATAAGGGTTTCTTCCGTTTGACTTACAGGGGCTTTTGATTTTTCAATTAATATCGGGAAGTTGTAAATTATATTTTCTTTTTCAAGGAAGAAAAGGTATATTGTCTTGTAAGCTTTTTTTTCTAACCATCTTTTACAAAAAGGTTTTGTTTTGTATTCTTTTTTTATAAAATCTAAGATTTTTCTGGATTCGTTATTCCTTGGTTTTTTATTTTCATCTACTAACATAAAGATTTCTGAAGGTGAACTTTCAATAACTTCTCCAACACCAGTCGTTAAAAATGGTTCAATTGCAATTGCTTTTTCTTTTAAAGGTGTTTTGTCATTAGTTTTAATATTTGGTATAGAAGGACTTGCATGAATTTGATATTGTTGAAGAGTATGCCCTGTTAAATTTTTTACAATATTAAATTTTTTTCCTTTCAACAATTCAGAAATTTTTTCCCCTATATCACTTATTTTACTTTCATAATTTAGACTATCTATTGTTTTTTTGAGAATTTCTTCATTAAGGTTAATAATTTCTTCGAATTTTTTTTCATGTGTTAAATCTAAAGAGAAAGCTAAATCTGCAATGTATCCTTCAATTTCAACCCCAAAATCAACTTTTAACAAACCTTCTGCTTTTTTCTTATCTTTTATTGAAGGAGTATAATGAGCAGCTATTTCATTTGTAGATAGATTTACAGGAAATGCAGGTTTTCCCCCACTTTCTTCTATACTTTTTTCAATAAATTCGGCAATTTCAACTAAAAGCATGTCTTTTTTTATAAATTTTTTTGCCTTTTCTCTAATTTCAGAGGCAATTTTTCCTGCTTTAATATAATTTTCAAATTCTTTTTTTTCCATTTTTAATTTTTTATTCTTCTTTCTTTTGGTAGATAATTGTAAACTTTGTTTTCTTTTATTTTTCCTGTTCCAACAAAATCATCTTTGAATTTTAAAGCAACAAACCCATTTTTTATTTTTTCTTTTTGTTTTTCATTTAAAATTATTGCTTCTCCTTTGAACCATTGATTTTTTTGTTCTTCATCAATTTCTAAGATGGAATCTTTTATTTGATCTTTAAAATAGTGCATGGCATCAAGAGAAAGACGGGTTTCTTTTATATTTTTTTTTATGTTTTTAATTTCCTTTATTACATATAAACCTATTCCTTCAATCATGAAATTTTGCCATATTTTTTTAATTTCTTCTTTATTTAAACTTCCGCTGAACATTCTTATTCTTTCACCCGTTCTTATAAATAGGTTTTCTGTTTTGAGTTCTCCCAAATAAGACAATCTTTCAAGGATTTCTTCTTTTTCTTTTTTAGAGAGTATTTCGATTTTCATTTATTTTTTTAATAATTTCATTTATTATCTCTCTTGGAGTTTTATTTTCTGTATAAATAATAATGTTGCAGTTTTTCTTTAAAATTTTTGGAAATTTTCTGTAATGTTTTATTGTTTTGTACAACATAAAAAATTTACCATAATTTTTGAAGTGTTCTTTTTGAGATTCTCTTTTGAAGAGGGTAATAAAAGATTTAAAAGTGTTCTTTGATGGAAGCAGGCCAACTACAAAAGATTCTTTTTTTGCTATTTCTCTGACTTTTTTTGAAGCTTCTTTAAATTTTTTGGAAGTAAAAGATCCTCCAGAAAGATCAAAAACAAATTTTTTTTCTTTTTTGTATACTCTTTCTGTTAGAGAATATCCTTCCTTCTCTATAATTTTTTTTATTTTTCCAGTTTTTATTGCTTTGTCTAGGCCGCCCTCTTTCTTTAACGCTTTGTTACCTATTTCATCCGAAGAAATATATTTTAATTTTAGTCTTTTTGCCAGCAACTTTGATATTGTTGTTTTTCCTACAGAACGAGGGCCGGTTATTGTTATTTTCATAAAATTATTTTTTTTTCTTTATCCAAGAAATTTTCTTTGGATTTCTTCCCATTTTCGAGTTTTTTCTACATTTTGAAGAACAATAGAATTTTAAACTACCGTCTTTTTGAACTTCAGTAATTCCTCTAGGAATTTCATATTCTTTTTTACAAAAAGAACATTTTGGCATTTTTATCCTCCTGAAGTTTTCTTTGTTAATTTTCTAGCTTCTATTTCTGTTTCTCTGAGCATTAAAATTTCTCTTTTTTCTATTGGCCCTTTAACATTTCTTCTTATTTGTTTTCCTTTATTTTTTCCTTGTAAAACTCTACATTTTACCTGTGTTAATTCTCCCCTCATTCCTGTTCTTCCTAAAATAGATTCAACGATTGCCGGAACTGCTCCAGAGTCTTCTATTATTTTTTCAACACCTTTTGAAGAAGATGAAGTATTTTCTTTTATTTTTTTGCCCTTTGTCATTTTATAAGACAGATAAATCTGCTTCGCCTTCTTTAATAATTGCTATTGTAGAAGCAGCAACAGGTATTCCTGAAGAAATGCCTAATTTTTCTTTAGAATCAACTTCTATACACTTTATTTTTTTTTCTTTCGCTAAGATTGGAATGTGTTGTATAATCTCTTTTGGGTTTACATCTTTTGCTATGAAAACAACTTTTGCTATTCCCCTTTCTAATGCTTTTGTTACTTCATTTACGCCCTTTTCTATTTTTCCTGTTTTGGCAGCCTTTTCAATAATTTCATAAACGTTTACCATTTTCAAAAGATAAAATATAATTAAAAAGTTTATTTTTAAATCTTTGGTTTTATCTAATAACGAAAGATATTTAAATGTTCTTCTAATTTTATTTTTCATGAAAAAAGGAAGAAAGACTTCAGGTGGAAAATATAAAAAATCAAGAAAAAAAAGGAAGCATGAAATTTCAGGCAATCCTAGAAATGTTCGATTAGGAGAAAGAAAAACAAAAATAATAAAATTAAGGGGAGGAAAGAAGAAAGTCGTTCTTTTATCAGATAATAAAATGAACCTTATTGTTCATGGAAAAGCAAAAGTTGTTAAAATTAAGAATGTTCTAGAGACACCTTCGAATAGATTTCTAGCTAGACAAAATATTTTAGTTAAAGGAGCTATAGTTGATACAGAATTAGGAAGAGCAAAAATAACTAATAGACCGAGCCAAGAATCGCAAATACAAGGTATTTTAATAGGAGAAAAAACTTAATTTTGTTTATATTTTCTTATAAAATTCTTTTTAAAATTTTCAAACTCTTTTTTCCTTATGGATTCTTTTGCTTTTTGAATTAACTCGTTAATAAAATAAAGATTATGAATTGTCGCTAATCTTTTTCCTAGGGCTTCATCTTGTTTTAATAAATGCCTTATATATGCCTTGGAATAATTTTTACAAGTAAAACATTTGCAGTTTTTATCAATTGGTTTTTTGTCATCCTCAAAATCTTTTTTTAGGATTCTTATTTTTCCTTTCCATGTTAAAATAAGTCCGTGTCTTGCTGATTTCGTCGGAAATCTTGAATCAAAACAATCAACTCCAAGTGAAATTTCTTCCAAAATTTCTATCGGACTTCCTACACCCATAAGATAGCAAATTTTTTCTTTTCCAATAATTGATTTGTGGATTTTTATCATCTCTTTTTGTTCTTCTAAATTTTCTCCGAGAGCTAAACCGCCGACTGCATACCCTTCAAAATTCAATTCTTTGAGCTGTTTTGCTGACATTTCTCTTAATTTTTTGTTAATTCCGCCTTGAGTTATTCCAAAGAGAATTTGTTTTTTATTTTTCTTCGCTTTTTTACAGCGAATTGCCCAACTAGTTGTTCTCTCAACATCCTTAATAATTTTTTCTTCGCTTTCATAAGGAAAGGGCATAGAATCTAAACACATCGCAACATCTGAATTTAAATCCTCTTGAAGATTAATCGCTTTTTCAGGTGTTAAAAAGATTTCTTGATTGGAAAAAGGATCTCTGAAAAATACTCCTTCTTCAGAATTTTTAAGGTGTAATGATGGGGAGTACATTTGAAAACCACCAGAATCTGTAAAAACAATTCCTTTAAAGTTCATAAACTTGGAAATTCCTCCAAATTTTTTTATTAATTTTTCTCCTGGTTTTAAATGAAGAACAAAAGAATTTGAAATAACTGCTTTAAAACCAATTTCTTCGATTTCTTTAGAAGATATGTGCTTAACTGAAGTTTTTGTTGCTACAGGCATAAAAAAAGGAGTTTCTATTTCTCCAGATTTTGTCTTCAAAATTCCAATCCTCGCGGAAGTTTTTTTGTCTTCAAATTTTATTTTAAACGGATTCATTTTTCAACCTCAACCATACATTTTCATCTTCTTTTTCTTCGAGAATTTTAAATCCGACATTTTCAACTTCTTCTTTTAATTCTTCAATATTATAAATGTAATAATATCTTTGATAAACCTTTTTCCCAACTTTCCAAGGAACAAAAATCTCCTTTCCTTTATTTTTTATTCTTTTATGGTTTTTACTCCAAACACTCAGAAGAAATTCTGATCTTGGTTTAAGAACTCTTTTTATTTCTTTTAACAAAAAGAGCCTTCTCTCTTTTTTAGGAATACAATGCAAAACGGAAATACAAATAGCTAAATCAAAAAAATTATCTTCAAAGGGGATTTTTTCATTTTTTATTAATTTTAAAACAACAGAAAATTTTTTTTCAACTGATTTTTTCTTTACTAGCTCCAGCATTTTATCTGAAAAATCTAATCCATAAAATTCAATGTTTTCTTTCTTGATAAAATGTCTGCCACTTCCACACCCTACATCTAAAATTTTTCCTTTTTTATCATTTAAAAAAGATAAAACTTCATCAAGAGGTTTATTTCTATATTCTGACCAGCTTTCAGCTATTTCATTCCAAACTTTTTTTTGATTTTTCATTTTCAAATTTTAAAATAAGCAATTCTTCGAATGGAATCTTTTTTCTTGCAACAATAAAAAAATTAAATTTTTTAATTCTATCTAAAGGAGTTAAAGAAGAGACTAAAAGAAATATTTTTCCATTTTTAGTCAGATAATTAAAAGCTTCTCTCAAAAATCTTAAAGAAATTTCGTCTCCTCTTTTTCCACCAGTGGTTTCGATTCTGCTATCCTTCGGTTCTTTCTTATCTAAAGGAAGATAGGGTGCATTGAAAGTAATCAAATCAAATTTTTCTTTTATATTAACCTTTTCAAATAAATCTGATTTTATTGCATTGAATCCTTTTCTCTTTAACAAATTAACAGATTCTTCCTGTACATCAACACAGAGAATGTTTTCTTTAGGAACAAAAAAAGAACAAGTTTCTGCCAATATTCCTGTACCGGAACCCATATCAAGAACTTTTATTTTTTCTCTTTCTTTTTTGTTAATCTCATGAAAAAATTTTTTTAGGAAATCGATAAAGAAAAAAGAATCTTCAGAAGGAGAATACATCTTATTCTTTTGTTATTTTTAATTTTTCTAATATATTTATAACAAATTTAGAATCTTTGCCTTCAAAAAGAAAATACCAAGCAGAAAGACCCAATATTAAGAAAATAATAATGAAAATCAAAATTATTAATAAAAAAGGTTTGTTACTTTTTTTTTCTTCATATTTAATTTGATTTATACTAAAAACTTGTTTTGCTTCCATATATGCTTCTTCTATTTCTTTTATAGAGTATCCTGTATTAATGAAACTTTGTTTTATTAAATTAGGTTCTATTCCTCTTTCTAATGCATATAAGAAAGCCCCCGTTAGATCATTCATAATTCTACGCTATCTTCATTTTTTAATTGATGAATATTCTTTTTATTTTTATAACCCATCTCTTCAGCTAATTCTACCATCGGCGATGTTTTTGTAGAATCACCATGTGAAGGTATAATATTTTCAGGGTTTAATAGTTTTATCATATCTCTTAGGTCTTCTCTACTGGCGTGTCCTGAAACATGTACGTCTTTGAAAATCCTAACTTTCTTCTTTTTAAGTCTCTCTTCCATTTTTGAAAAATTATTTTTGTTTATTTCAGTAGGTATAACGCTAGAAGAAAATATTATATTATCGTCTTGTTTGAAATTAAAAGATATTTCTCCTCTCGATAATCTTTCTAATATCGATCCAGGTTCTCCTTGGTGGCCTGTACAAACAACTAAATAATTATTCCTTTTTCTTTCTATTTTCAAAAGTTCTCTTTCTATTTGTCTTCTATAAGAACATATTCTAACCTTTCTTAAAAAAGGAGCTATACCTATTTCTTTTGCCGCTTTGCAATACTTCTCTAAACTTCTTCCCAAAAAAACAATATCCCTTCCCAATCTTTCTCCAAATTCAACTATGCTTTTTAGACGAGCTATATGTGAAGAAAAGGTCGTAACGAAAATAGCAGAATTTTCTTTTCCTATCCCAAAAAGAACTTCTTCTAATAAATTTCTCGCTATTCTTTCAGAAGGGGTTTTTCTTTCTGTACCAGAGTAGAGAGAATCAATTATAAGAGCTTTAATTCCTTCTTTAGATAGCTCTTTTAATTTTTGATAATTTGGTTTTAGTCCCAATATTGGATCATTATCTATTTTGAAATCGTTGGCATACATATAAATTCCTTCTTTTGATTTTAAAGCTATGATGCTTGTCTGCGGCGTAGAGTGTGTTATATTTATAAATTCAATCTTATAATTTTCTTTTTTACCCGTAATATCAAAGGAACTATTTGGTTGTATTGTTTTTATTCTATTTCTTAAAAAAATGTTAGAATCGCTAGCCAAAGAATCTAAAATTGCATTTGTAAAAGGTGTTCCATAAATACTCGCGTTATATTTATTTGATATAAACGGAACTGCACCTACATGGTCAAGATGTGCATGGCTTATTATTTGGGCTTTTACTTTATATGCTTTTTCATCTATAATTTTATCATTCGGAATTGCTTCTATTCTTCTTAATCTTTCTTCAGTATAAATTCCTTTTTCTTTTTCTTGCATTTCAACTATCGCTGGAAGATAAAAACCTTCGTCAAAGATAAAAGCATCTTCTTTATTTTCTAACAAAGTCATATTCTTTCCAACTTCAGAATAACCGCCTATTGCATTAATTTTCATTTAAATAATAAGAACTAAGTCTTTTTAAATCTTTAATATAGTAAAAATTAAAAAGCCTATTTTTTTATTATCTTTATGAAAAATAAATCAAAAAGAACCAATTTTTTTTTCAAAGTATCTCTTTCTTTATTAATTCTTATTTTTTTGTTTTTTATTTTTAGTTTTTTTGGAAAAGATTCAAATCAAAATTTTGTTTTATCAGAGAAAACAGAATGTTTTAGAGATAGTGATTGTTTAATTCTTAGAAGTTCTTGTTGTTCTTGTGAAGAAGGTAAAAATCCAGTTTGTGTTTCAAAAAAAGAATTTTCTGAATTTAGTCAAAAATTAGAATCTTGCTATATTAATGGAATTTGTTTAGATATGCAATGTTCTAAGATAAGTTGTCGCTGCGTAAATAATAAATGTATTGGCCAAAAAATATAACAAAAATATTTAAACCGCTTTAAACAATTAGCTTTATGAGAAAAATAAGAAGTTTTGTTTTTTTTATTATTGCATTAATATTTGTTTTTGCATTTTTCATTTATTTAAGCGAAGGGAAAAATTTATCTTTAAACAAAAATGAAATTTTAAAATTGAGTTATGATGTTTTACAAGCCGCTGAAAAAAACGAAGAAAAAATAAAAGTTATTGTTGAGCTTGAAGACAGCGTTATTGAAAAGGGAAAATTCGGAGTTTCTTCTGTGAAAAATGTTGATAAAAACTCTTTTATTATGCAAAATGAAAAAATAAGAAAAAAAATAAAACATACTTTCATTTATTCAAATGCTTTTTCTGCAGAGCTTTCTCCTTCTGAAATTGAGGAATTAGCAAAAAAGCCAGAAGTTAAAAAAATTCATTATGATTATCCTGTTCAAGCCTTTTTGCAGCACTCTGTTCCTTTAATTAATGCTTCTTCCTCGTGGAATTTGGAGGTTGATGGAATAAACTTAACTGGCGGAGGCCAAACAATTTGTGTAATTGACACTGGTGTTGATTATAGGCATAGTGATTTAGGTGGCTGTACGAAAATATTTTCAAACACTAGCGAAGAGCAAAATATTGGCCCTCTGATTTCCCCAGGATATCCAAACAATTATCCGAATTATGGAGGAAATTGTATCAATACGCATAATATTTCTGCGAATGGTGATGGAATAGAAGTTTATTTTGAAGATTTGGATATAGGCGACGATGACTACTTATATTTGACTAATGAGCAAAATGAAATTTATGCATACGCAACTAATGGAAGCGAACAGGGAGCATGGTCTCCCCTAAGTATAACAAACAAAATAAAAATATTTTTATGTACAAACTCTTCTTCTGGAAGAGGATATAACATAAAAAAAATAAGAGTTTACAACTTTAGTTCTTCATGCAATAAAATAATCTGGGGAATAGACCTATATAACCTAGACTTTGATCCTCTCGACGATAACGGCCACGGCACTCATGTTGCTGGAATTGTCGGAGCAAATGGAACAATAAAAGGAGTTGCTCCTGGCTCAAAAATCTTGGCTGTAAAAGCACTTAACAGCGATGGTGGCGGATTTTCTTCTGATATTATTGCGGGAATAGAATATTGCATAAACAAAAGCGAAGAATTAAATATTTCTGTTATAAGCATGAGTTTAGGTGCAAATTGTAATGAATATCCTCAGTATTGCCATAATAATTATTGTGATGAAGATGATTCTTTAACAGCGCAATCAATAAACCTTGCTGTTTCAAAAAACATCTCTGTCGTTATTGCTACAGGTAATAACGGAAATTCAACCCATATTTCAGAGTCCTCTTGTGTTTACAACGCGACCCGTGTCGGCTCAACGACAAAAAGCGATGGGGTTTCTTCTTTCTCAAATCGTTGGGCTTTAGAAATGCTGATGGCTCCGGGAAGTTCAATAAATTCTACAAAAATAAACGGAGACTATACAACGATGTCGGGAACATCTATGGCAACACCTCATGTTTCTGGGGCAATTGCAATAATAAGGCAATATTTAGCAATAACAAACAGAACAATAACTCCAAAAGAAATTGAATTTTTGCTTAATAAAACTGGAAAAAGCATTTCTGCCGACGGAAGAACTTATAAAAGAATAGATTTGCTTTCTGCTTTGCTTGAAATTGATGTAACTCCGCCAAAAATAAATGTTTCTGGAATTGAAAACAACACAAAAATTTTCGAAAGAAATCTGACTTTTAATTATTCTGTTAGTGACTGGCAGCTTGCAAATGTAA
>JAWALV010000006.1:0-19808 GCA_038886595.1 Candidatus Pacearchaeota archaeon
TTAAAACTCTTTGAACCTTTTCTTTAAGACCTTGAATTGCCTTTTTTTGATAATCTCTTAACTCTATCATATTAAATACCTCTGAAAATTCTTTTATAAACATTAAGTATGACTGCTGGAATTGGCTTCAACTCAACATTTTCCAAATCCTCAAACTCTTCTTCTCTTGCGCTGTCATCAAGAGAGAAAACATAAACAACAAACTTTTTCTTTAATTTCTTGGCTTCTTCCTTGAACGGCTCAATTCCGTCATCATCATAAATTATGCCTAAATACCTATCTTCATTGTTCTTGAAAATCTTAAAGTTATGGCCTTCCAAAACAAAATCAAAGCAATCTTCTTTCAAACAAAGCATTTCTGTGGATTCATCAACTAATTTCTTCTTGTTTTTGTCTGTTGGCTTTGCATCAACAAAATCGGTTTTGAAATATTTTAAGTTTCCGCCTAAACCTTCAACCTTTTCACCTTTAAGATTTTTATATCCTTTAATCACTTTCTCAATTCTCGGATAACAAACATCTGTGCAAATATTGTTTTCGTTGTTAGTGCATAAAATAAACTTTCTATTACCGCCATCTTCCTTGTTTAATTCTAAAACAGCATGGCCTGTGGTGCCAGAGCCAGCGAAAAAATCAAGTATAATTGCTTTATTTTTCGATGTCGCTATTTCAATTAGTTTCTTTATTAATTTTGTCGGTTTTGGATTTTCAAAGACTTTATCCCCTCCAAATATATCTTTTAGTTCATTAGCCCCATCAGGATTTCCTCCAAATTCAAAAAAATCTAAAATGCTTTTTGGAACAAGTCCTTGCTTAACATCTTTTAAATATCTTTTAACTTTCGGATAAGAATTTCCTTTTCCCCAAATAATTCTCTCTTCTTTAATAAATTTTTGTAAAGTTTCATAACTGTATCTCCAATACGCATTTTTAGGTTTATGTAATATTATGCCATTTGGTTTTTTTATCGTATAATTTGCTGAATATGGGTGATTTGCGGTTATAGCTGTAGCAATCCAAGGACCATTGGGATCATTATCAGGATTTTTATAGTTGTCATCGAGTTCTCTTTTAACTAACTGTCTTTCCCATCCGTTATCTTTTTCATTTTTCTTTTTCTTTTTTGCAATACATAATATAAAATCATGATTTGATGTAAAATACAAAGCAGAATTTTTTCTTATCCTAACTTTTTCCCAAACCAAAGTCGCCACAAAATTCTCCTCTCCAAAAATCTCATCACATAAAAGCTTTAATTGAGCAACCTCATTATCATCAATAGAAATAAAGATAACTCCTTTGTCGCTCAAAAGGTTTCTGGCCAGGCGAAGTCTTTTTTCCATAAATGAAAGCCATTTTGAGTGTCTGTAAGCGTCTTCCTTATCAACAATTTTGTCATTATACATAAACCCTTCATTTCCAGTATTATATGGCGGATCAATATAAATGACATCAATTTTTCCTTTATGAGTATAATTTAAAACAGATAATGCGTGATAGTTATCTCCTTCAATTAGTATGTTGGTTGGCTTATTTTCATCTGTTTCAATCTCTTTATCTTTGACTTCTGTTAAAACAGGAAGTTTTTCTTTACACATCAATGCTACTTGTTCAGGTTTGTCTTCCCAAACAATACCATATTTCTTTTGCTTCTTGAATTTCTCTAATTCCTTAATTAATTCCTCTTTTGTCCAATTTGAATAGTCTTTCTTGGCCATAATTTAAACCCTTATATGCTCTTGATAATTCTTTCACTTTATTAAATTTATTCTTTTTAAAAGCCCCCACCCGTAAAAATAAGAAAAAATTTTGTTTAACTTTCGTTAGATGAAAGTGCGAAGCATTTCCTTGTCGTTTTGTTTAGTCGGTTAAGAGAAGTTTTTCTGCCTCGCTGAAAGCGAGACAATATATCCGAAGGACTAGCGCGCTTCCGTCTGGGTGGGGGTGGTAATAAGCAGGTTCTCAAATTGCGTTGAACATATGCGATTTAACGAAGTCCTGCGGAGCAGGATTTGGGTGGAGCGAACCGCAGGTGAGCGGAACCGTTAAATCGCTGTTCATTTCTCCGAACGCAGTGAGGATTGAGTTTTAGTGCAACGTTGGGCGTAGCCCAAAAACTCAAAGTTGAGTTTGAATTTTGTATAATATCTCTTGCGAAGCAAGACAATATCTGGGGTTTTAGGGGGTCGCCGTTGTTAATTTCTTAGATAACTTTAAAAAGAAGAGTGACATGATTAATTATATGACAAAAGAAAAAGTTGAAGAATTTTATGATATTCTTTCAGAACACTATGAGATAGATCACTCGACTAGATTTGTAGATAATGTTTTTGAGCATTTTTTATACCGATATCTTCCTAAACAAAAAAATATTAAAATATTGGATGCTGGAGGAGGAATAGGCAGATTCTCGTTTCCATTAGCAAAAAAAGGACATTTAATAACTTTAACAGATATTTCTATAGGGATGTTAAATAAAGCAAAAAAAATAGCTTCTAATTGTGAGTTAGAAACTGTTAAATTTTTTAAAGAGTCCGTTACAGATATGAAAAATCAAGAAGATAATAGCTTTGATCTTGTTTTAATGATGAACGGGGTTCTTGATTATTGTAGAGATCACAAAAAAGCATTAAAGGAAGTTTACAGAGTTCTTAAAAAAAGCGGTATCCTAATAGGAACAGTAAATAACAGATTTATTTATGCAACTATAAATGTTTTGCTTGAAGAAAAAAAAATAGAAGAATTCAAAAAAACTTTCGAAACGGGTAATATGTTTAAGAAATTTCCAATACATAACTTTACATCAGAAGAATTAAAAGAAGAACTGATTAATGCTGGTTTTGAAATAATAGACATTCTTGGGCCAACAAATTTATTAAGAAAATGGGAATATGAGAGTATAGTAAACAAAGATAACGAAGAAAAGCTACTTTCTCTTCAAATTGAGTTTGCTAAAAAGAAAGAATATCTGAACAATTCAACTGATTTTTTATTTATAGCAAAGAAACTATAAATTCTTTTGATAAATCCTCTCATATTCTAAAGCTACATCTTTCCATGTGTGTTTTCTTGTTAATTTATATCCAGATTCTACTACCTTCTTCTTAAAACTCTCATCACACAATATTTTCTCTAATACGCTTGCAACCTCCATATGATTAGAAACATCTTTTACTTTTGCCAATGTTAAATCCTCCTGTTCGGCATCGTAGAAAACACCATTTAAATTACTTGAAACAACAGGAATCCCTAAAGACATAGCTTCTAATGTAGTCAATGAATAAGCCTCATAAATGCTTAAATTTAAAAATACATCTAATTTATTATAAAAATCCTCGTTGATTTCATACCTGCCAAAAAGCTCCGTTTCATATCTAGAACCTTTTTTCAAAAATTCGCCTACGTAGTTATCCCAACATACACCAATGCACCTTATTTTAAATCCTTTAGAAGCTAGTTTATTAAGAGCGTCTTTTAAAAAAACAATACCTTTAGCATATAAGTCCCCCCCAACAAATCCAATCGTACATGTTTTCTTTTCGTATTTTTTATCTAGATTCCTTTTTGCTTTATTTGTAAATTGATGAAACCTGGATGCTCCATGAATTATTTTTATATTATCTTTACTCAACCAATATCTAGTAGATAACTCGTCAGCAACTTTTTTAGAGACAAATATTAATCTTTCTTTATCTAAATTAGATAAAATTTTATCCTCAAAATCAATTAAAATAGGATAAGAATTTCTTAAATGTTTTGGTAAGGCTGATTTGCCAAAAATATCAATAAATTTATTAAAATAGGAGTTAATACAGATGTGCGCTGTATAAAAATTTGGTAAGAAATCGTAAATTCCATGTGAATGAATAATTTCGTATTGTTTGGTTAGTCTCCTAATTGATTGTGAAAAGCTTTTGTTCTCGTCTATACTCATAAATCGTCTATCTCTTTCACAATTGATAAGTAATGTTCTTATTTGTTTTGGTAGATGAATATCTATTTCGGTAGAAATAATCTCAAAGTTTTTTTTATCTTCAATGTTTCTTAGATACTCTGAGATATATCTTCCCACACCCCCGTGCTTTACGCAATAACCATAAACAATTCCTATCATCTTTCTTCAACTTCCTTAAGAGTCTTATTCACTTCAGAAAACCAGCAAGTTTTACAATTTACACTCTTTTGTTTTATCCAGTCATGTCTTTCTTTAGAATTCCAAGCTTCCTGAAATGACCCATAATCTTTAAGATTAACAATTTGGCAATCATCTAAATAACTTGTTGCACAGCAAGGATATACTCCATAATCTGCTCCTATAGTTATATCAAAATAGTGTGTTTTACAAACAACATTATTATCTTTATCTTTTACAGAAAGGCCTTCTGGTTCTAAAATTCGAATATTATGACTATATATTTTTCGTTTTATCTTCTCCATTTCTTTAAAAAGGTTATTATTGATTTTTAGACCATCTTTATAGTCTAAATCAAAAGCAGGGCTTACGTTTATATTTTCAATTCCTAAATTATTAAGCCAATAGATAGTTTTTTCTAAAGTGTTAATCGTGTTATCTCTTACGATAATTGTAGCAGTTAAATTAACATCTTCCTTAATTAGTCTTTCTAAATTTCTTTTTACTCTGTTAAAATTGGCTATTCTCCCTCTAGTAGTTCTATAAAGTTTTTCATTGATAGTATTTATATTTACATTTATTCCATCTAATTTTACTAATAATTCTATTAAATCATCAATATTGTCATCTAAATTTGTGTACAAAAACTTAGAAAAATTTTTCTGAATTATCTTTTCTAAAACTTCTTTTATATTAGTATATAAAAGAGGTTCTCCTCCGCCGCTAATAATTAGTTTATCTATTCCAAGATAGGAAAACTCATCAATAAGATTTATAATGTAATCTTTATCTAAAGAGAATGCCTTTTTTCCTTTTTTGGTTTCTAAATTTAAAAAATTATAACAAAAATCACATTGATGGTTACATATATTGTTAAGATGTAATACAACATCTGATGGATAACAATCTCCATCTTTTAAGTATATTTCTAATTTTTCTTTCATTTTTTCTGATTCAAAAAATCTAAAAGTTTTTCTTTTGTCTAGCATTTTCAAAATATCCTTTTTTAATTTCATGCCCTATGTCATAGTGTGCACAACCTAAACGCCCAGGTTTTGCATTATACTTCTTAAATAAGTCAGATATCTGATAAGCCATGTCAATTAATTCATCAACATTGGGTTCTCCTATATCCATTTGAGGTGCAGACAAAGGATCATGATGATAAATATTTAATGTTGGGGTTATACCTTCTTCTAATAATTCTTTTAAGCCACTAACAAAAGATTTAGCAGGTTCAATACCCATAATTACAATTGAGAAAACATTTCCTGGCTCAAATATTTTTGAAGCATATCTCAAAGCTTCACGCATGCCATTATAACCCTTTGATTTAGCCTTACCTGGGCAATATCTTTCAAAAAATTTTTTTGTCGGACATTCTAGATCAAAACTTACTGTATCTAATCCTGTATCTCTCCATTTATCTATAATAGATAAGTTGTTTGGAGGCATACATGTAAGATGTATAGGAATTTTTTTATTTAAGGATCTTTTTTCCAAAGAGTTGTGTATAATTTTTATATAAGGTAAGTACATTTCTGCTTCGAGATCATGATTGTAAAAACTGCCTCCAGAAAGTTGAATAAAATCGAGAGGACATTCTAGTTCTAAAATCTTTTCTAAACATTCTTTGACATCTTCCAATCTTTTCTTTTTAAGTGTGTCAAAGAAACGCGTTTGAGTAGGGACTAAACTACAAAATTTACAATTTTCATTATTTTTGAAGTATTCACAATAATTATTAATAAAAAAGGATAACCCATGATTCCCACAACTAACCCCAATAGATTGTAATGGAACCCCTTTAACTGTTTTAAAATCATAATATTTGGGTCGTGGAATAAAGTCAACATCGCAGATATAATTTTTGTTAAATTCTAGCACTCTTTTTTTGCCATCTTTTATTATATTCCATTCAGAGTTAGTATTTAATCGAAAACCTACAAAAATATTTTTATCTAATCTTATATCCGAAGGTAAAGTTATCTTTTTGTCGATCCAATCTGTGAGGGAGTAAGAATAAATTTTCTCCTGGTATATTTTTCCTAATCCTTCTCGTGCTTGGTCACTTATATTCATACCTCTTACAAGTAATGCTATTTTTAGGTGAGCGTGGTTATTAATATCCATTTTTTTTACCTCTAGTTGCTAAATGGTGTTTCAATGCACAAGTTTTCAGAGGATTAAAATCAAATGATTTTTGTTTAACAATTTCCCAAAAAGGAAGCCTTCCAATCTCCTCTCGTGTTAAACCATTAATATGTGGCATTAAGATGTCTCTTGAAACATAATTAAATATTTCTGAATAAAAAGAATCCGCTCTTAAACAAGGCCTTAATCTCCCAGACGAGGAAATTGCAACTACACCATATGCCGCATTGCATCTCTCTGATTTCACTATTGTGTTTTTTTCTGAAAGAGAAGTTAAGTATAAATCTCTCTCAGATTCAAATTTCATATGCGAACATCGTCCGCTCCAGTGTAACTCTTCTTCTTTTTTATAAAAACTAGATGGATCTATTAAAATGCGTTGAGAGTATTTCTCTTTCATTTGTAATAAAGTATCTAGATACATCCTTGCGTCTTTTTCTGATAAAAAAATAGAATTATCCAGCTCTAATGCTAAACCCATTTTAGTTATGGGGATATATTTCATTGAAATTCTTGGAAATTCTTCAAGGAAATATTTGGTCGTTTCTTTTAAAGACTTAACAGTAACGCTATTTACTACTACCCCTATGCAAAGAGGAATTCCTCTTTCATGTAATTTTTTAATATTCTTTAATCGTCTTTCATAAGTCCCACTGCCCCTCATAAATTCATCCTCTGACTCTTTATAAGAATCCATAGAGATATTAAAGAAATTAAGACCATCAAAATTTTCTAACATATCTATTAAATTGTCACTAATCTCTAATCCATTGGAAGATATTTCTATTTTGTATTTTCCTGATATGGCTTTTAGAATATATGGAAAATCCGGATGAAGTGTTGGCTCACCTCCTGTAAAACTGATGTTTTGGGTCCTATATCTACTAGGTATTTTTATTGTTTCTAATAATTTTATCCATTCATCTCCCCTCAATTCTTTTTCTTGTAGGTGTCTATTAGATTCTGTATAACAATATTTGCATCCCATATTACATTTATTAGTTACCATGACAAGTATATGTAACATCTGAGGATAATTAAATTTTAGAACTTCATACTGATTAGATATTTTATCTTGAGGGCTTATATATTCAACAAAGCCCGTTTTAATAAGAGATTCAAAAAAGGAGTTTAGCTTATTTTCAAGAGAATCATTTTTTGTTAAACGTAATTCTGACATCTTTAAGAGATTTTTATATAAGTTAAATTCAAAATTGTCATAATCTCTATGAAATATCTTAAAGTCATTTTCGTGTAAAAAAGATAGCAAATCGCCATGAGCGATTATTGTAGTGCCTTTTCTAAAAGATATTTTTTTCATAATCATTGTAATAATGCTTTAATTTTTTAAATTTTTCTATTGTATAGTAATAATAATCTCTGTCAACTAAATGTTGTGAAGGAAGGGGTAGTTAAGCCGTCTGATGGCGACCCCCAAGTTAAAACTCAAACTCAATTGAAATGAACATATGCGATTAAGAGAAGTTTTTGCGTTAGCAAAAATTTGGGGAAAATTCGCAGGATTTTACCTCTTAATCGCTGTTAGGCGTCCTGAACGAAGTGAAAGCCCGCGGGGCGTGGCAAAATTACGAAGTAATTTTGAGTTCAGAATTCGGCGGTGGCGGGACGCCATAAGTTTTATAAAATAAAGAGGGGTTGCTTTTATAATATCTGCCGAAGGCACTATATGTCCGAAGGACAGGGCAGGGGCTTTTGTTTTTGGTTTTTCAATAGATTTATAAAGAATAACATTTAAGCTTATATATACATAAATGGATTGAGTATCATGGCAAAAAAGACAATTTCATTAAGTGTTGAAGAAGAAATTTATGAAGAATATAGGAAATACTGCGAACAAAAAGGCATCATTTTGTCTAAACAAGTAGAAAATTTTATGGTTGATGAATTAAAGAAGAATAATAATAAGAAAGGATAAACTATGGCAACACATCATAAACTAATAATTGGTAATTGCATGGATATGTCAGAGTTATCTGATGGAAGTATTCATCTTATTATCACTTCTCCACCATATTTTAATGCCCCTTTTGATTATAAAGGATTATTCAAAAGTTATGGACAATATTTAGGGGTTTTAAGGAAAGTTGCTAAAGAATCTTTTAGGGTTCTTGCTGAAGGAAGAATTTTTGTTCTTAACATAGATGATATGCTTATTGATGGTGAGAAATTTCCAATAGTTGCTGACGCTATAAAAATTTTTCAAGAAGCAGGTTTTAGATATAGAGATAGAATAATTTGGAAAAAACCAGAAGGTTATTTGAGAATTAGTCGAAGAAGCGGTGTTATTCTTCAGAATCCTTATCCTATGTATTTTTATCCTGATAACCTTCTTGAGAGTATCATAATTTTTCAAAAAGGTAAATTTGATTATAAATCCATTCCAAAAGAAATTAGAGAAAAATCAAAAATAGATACAAAAGAATTTCAAGAGAAAAAATGGTTTATGACACTTTGGGAAATGAATAATGTAATGCCAGGTTCTCCATTAGAGAAAGATATAGCAGCATTTCCAGAAGAATTGCCTTATAGAGCAATTAAATTATTCTCTTATATTGGAGAAACTATTTTAGATCCTTTCGTTGGCTCTGGGACAACAATGAAAGTAGCTAGGCAATTAGGAAGAAATAGTGTAGGAATTGAAATCAAAAAATCATTTATTCCAATAATAAAGAAAAAACTTGGTTTTGATGGACAAAAAACTCTAAGTGAAAATGAAGATACTTTTGAAATAATAGAAAGACCAAAAGGTTGGATAAAATGAATAATATCACTGCGAAAATTAAAGGAATAAAATATACACCTCTTTTATGTAGAAAATTACATACTTTCAATTTTAACGATTTGGATAAAGCACTTTCAAAGGAAGCAACATTTATTTTAAGGATTGATGATAAAAATCAAATTGCTTTAAGTTGGTGGGTTTCTGCAAAAAGAACAAGATCTTATCCCTATGCAAGAGTTTATGATTCGTTAGCTTTTGCTGGTAAGAAGGTAACAATAATTCCTATTTTTAAAGATGAGGGTAAAGATGGAGATAGAGATTTTTTACAATGGGATACCATTTCATTAATGAGTTTGCTCGGTGTTTATGTAATAATCGCTTATTACAGCGAAGCTACTCAAAGTTCAAGATATGAAAAAAAGATAACTGAACAAAGATTTGATATTGATTATCTCAAAAGTCAGATAAAGAAACTTCTTTCCTATCAATCTGATGCATTACATTGGAATTTATCGCAAATCGATAATATTGCTAAAATTGGAAGGAAAGCACTAGAATCTTATGTCAAAATTTCTCAAAAATTAGGAGTTGAAATGCACTCAAAAGAATCAGCAGAAAAAAGGATAGCTGAACTAAAAAAAGGTAAAGATACTTTTATGGAATTATCAAGAACTCTAGCAGAAAAAGCTCAAAAAAGAGAAAGCGTAACAATACAGCCAAAAGAATATTTGGAAGGAGTAAAAGGAACAATCACAATAACTAATTATCTTGGTGGAAATTATTATTTTACTTCAGATGAAATTGAATTGCATGACAAAAATATTCACTTAATCGAAGCCAAACACACTAAAGAGAATAAATTACCCTCTTTAGGAGATATTAAAGATGGGTTACTAAAAATGATTCTATTTACCAATCTTGAAGATGTAGAAATTGATAATCAAAAGTTTAAACCAGTATCTATTCTAAAACTCACAACAGGAGATGACTCTTTTATCGAAAAGTTAGATGAAAAGCAAAAGAAATTTTTGGAATCTCTTAAGAAAGAAGCGAAAACAAATGGTTTCAGAATTTTAATAAATAAAACTTTCTTAATTTAAAAGCCCCTGCCCGTTTTTTAGAAAAATCTTTGTGTGTAGCGATAGCGAAACCGCTTAATCAGTGTTAGACTTTGCGAAGCAAATTGAGTTATCGTTTTTTCTTTGTAAAGGTTAAGCGAAGGATTTTTCCATTAAGCAAACCCTCGCAAATTAGGGGTGGGTGGTCGGGGGAAAGCAGAATTCTGAATTACGCCTAACAAGATGGCTATGGAAATTTTTGGGAATTAACATAGCCATTTAAGAGGGTATAGTAACCTTTATATAGATGCAAAAGGAAAAAGAATTATGAAAAATGAGGGCCTGCTCAGAAAACTTGAAGAGCATCTTTCTCTTAAGAATTATTCGCGTGAAACAATAAAAGGCTATATTATTCACACTAAAAAATATCTTGAATCTTCTTTCGTTGATAATAATGGAGTGAATAAAGAAACTGCAAAGCAATTTATTATTTCAGAACTTAAGAGAAATGAACCTTCTTCTGTCTCGCATGCAATTTTTGCGCTCAAATACTTTTTTAATAATATACTTAATGAAAATCTTGACATTCCAAAGCCAAAAAGAAACAAAAAAATTCCTGAAATTTTAACTAAAGATGAAATTAAGAAAATGATAGAAGTTACATCAAACATAAAGCACAAACTAATATTAAAAATACTTTACGGTTGTGGCTTAAGGGTTTCTGAAGTTATCAATCTTCTTAAGAAGGATATTAATTTTAATGAGGGGCTTATTCATGTTAAACTTTCAAAAGGCAAAAAGGACAGATTTGTCAAATTGCCCAAAAAATTGAAAGAAGAGCTTGAAGGTTATTGCAAACTTACAAATGAAGAAATATTGTTTCCTTCAAATCGTCGCGGAAGACTAACCAAAAAGACAATTTCCAAGATTGTTGAAAACTCCGGAAAAAAAGCAGCAATCACAAAAGAAGTTTACCCCCATCTGTTAAGACATTCTTTTGCAACACACTTGCTTGAACAAGGAACAGATCTTAGAATAATAAAAAAACTGCTTGGGCATTCTGATATTAAAACAACTCAAATTTATACACAAATTTCACAGGCAAATATTAAAAATATAAAAAGCCCTTTAGATACAATTTAAAATGGAAATAAAAAAAATTTCTGAAAATATATGGCAAATAGAAAATGAAGGCGAAATGAATGTTCCTTGCGTTATTTTTGCTTCTGAAATATTATTGGAAAATATGAAAAAGGATAAAACCCTGGAACAAATAAAAAATGTTGCAAAGTTGCCAGGAATTTTAAAATACGCGGTTGCCTTGCCAGATGCACACCAAGGTTATGGTTTTCCTATCGGAGGGGTTGCTGCTTTTGATTTAGAGAAGGGGGTTATTTCTCCCGGAGGGGTTGGCTATGACATAAATTGCAGTGTGCGTTTATTGAAAACAAACATTTCTAAAGAAGATTTTATGAAAAAAAGAGATTTTCTTTTGAATGTTGCTTTTGATGAGATTCCTTCTGGAGTCGGAGAGGAAGGAAATTTCAAAATCTCAAAAAAAGAGCTTGATAAAGTTTTAGAAAAAGGGGCTAAATGGTGTTTGGAGAGAGGTTTTGCTGAAAAAGAAGACATAGAAAAAACAGAAGATTCTGGTTGCATTCCTGGAGGAAATCCGAGAGATGTTAGCGAAAGAGCAAAATCAAGAGGAATTAATCAGTTGGCTACTTTAGGTGCTGGAAATCATTTTTTAGAATTTCAAGAAGTAGAAGAAGTTTTTGATGAAAATATTGCTAAAGTTTTTGGTATTGAAAAAAATAAAATTTTCATAATGATACACTGCGGTTCTCGCGGCTTAGGGCATCAAGTTGCTTCTGATTATATTAGAGAAATGGAAAAAAAATATGGCTGGCCAGAGTACGATAGGGAACTAGTTTATGCTCCGATAAATTCAGAGTTGGGAAAAAAATATTTCTCTGCAATGGCTTGTGCTGCTAATTTTGCCTTCGCCAATAAACAATTAATAACTCACAAAATAAGAGTTGCTTTTAAGAAACATTTTCCAAATTTAAAAATTGATGTGGTTTATGATGTCTGTCATAATATTGCAAAGTTTGAAGAACATAATATCGATGGACAATTAAAAAAAGTTTTAGTTACAAGAAAAGGAGCAACGAGAAGTTTTGGTCCTGGAAGAAAGGAGATTCCTGAAGTTTATAGAGATGTTGGTCAGCCAATAATTTTGCCTGGAAGCATGGGAACAGCAAGCTATGTTTTAGTTGGCACAAAAAAAGCAGAGGAACTTTCTTTCGGAAGCACTGCCCACGGGGCTGGAAGAACTTTATCTCGGTTAAGTGCTACAAAAAATCTTTCTGTTAAAGACATAGAAAAAATTCTTTCTGACAAAGACATTAAGCTTAAAACTCTTTCAAAAAAAGCAATTCTCGATGAAGCGCCACAAGCCTACAAAAATGTTGATGAGGTTGCCCGTGTTTCAAACGAAGTCGGCATCGGAAATTTTGTTGTAAAATTAAAACCTCTTGGAGTAATCAAAAGTTGAAAATTAAATGTTTGGCAAATTAAAAAAGATTCTGTCTAAAGAAGAGATAAAGTTAATAATCTTTGGAGAAACACACGGGTTTATTGATGATAGCAAATATCAAGAAGAAGTACTAAAGATATTCAAACCTACTATTTTCTTATATGAAATGTTAGAAGAAAAATCTTTGAGTAAAACAAATGAAATGAAGAATTTTCTAACAAAAAAAGATGATGAAAAATTTTCTTTTATTTCTAAATATGGTGAGCTGAAAAAAACAGTTAAACTAGCTTTAAGATATAAGGTACCTATTATAGGTATTGATTTTAAGAACATGCTTAGAAAAAATAACTCTTTTTTAAAAAAAAGAAAACTTACAAAAGAAGATATTAAAATTGAAAAGATTATTTTAAGAAAAAGAGAGGAAAGACAAAAAAATAAGATTCTAGAGTTTTTTAATAAAGAAAAAAGAATTTTTGTTTCAGTAGGTGTTTATCATTTAAGGAAAAAATCCCCTCTTTTAAGTCTGCCATTAAAATATTTTGTTATTTACCCTACATATAATAAAAAGATAATTTTTTATCCACCTAAAAGATTTAAAATAAAAAATTTAAGCTTTAAATTTACTTTTATAAAAAATAGATAAATTATTGTAAGGATATTATTATACTTCCAACTATCATTAATATAGCACCAAATATTGTCATTAGGTTAATTTTTTCTCCTAAGAAAAAAAATGCTAGAAAAATAGCAAAAATTAAGCTTAGTTTATCAATTGAAACTATTTGAGAGACTTTTCCTATTTTTAAGGCTAAAAAATAAAATAACCAAGATAATGCTCCAGCTATTCCCGCAAGAAATATAAAAAATAAAGATTTTCCGTCTGTCAAGACACTATCTATATATTTTAATTTACCTTGGATTAAAACAACTATGAAAAGGAATAAATTCATTATTAAGGATCTAATAGTAGTTGCTAAATTAGCATCTAAGTTTTTTAAACCTATTTTTCCAAATATTGCAACAAGAGAGGCCATGAATGCCGAAATTAAAGCATAGATTAACCAAAGATGTTTCATATTAGATTATTTTTTTATTAATTAAAATTTTATCCATTTGTTCTTTAAGTTTTTTCATTTCAGAAGAAGAAAAATGATCTCTTGCAGGTTTTAAAATTTTGATTATCTCTTTTGCCATCGCTTTTTTCAAATCTAAAGGATGTAATCTTTTTTCCTTGAAATCTTTTTCAAGCTCTTCAAAAGAAAAATATTTTTTATTACCGCCGAATTTCTCTGGTCTTTCAACTAAAAACTCTTTTGATATTGGAAAGACAATATACTTTGCCCAATCAATTAATGGATTAAATTCAATCTCTCCTTCTGGACAGAAAGCTTCATTTATTTTTTTCTCTATTGTTTTTTCATCGTCAAGCATAAAAATTGCTGAGTTAGGAATTGATTTTGACATTTTCATCTGGCTCCAAATTTCTTGTTTTTTTTCAGCAACAATTGGCCAAGTAGGTGGTTTGTTTAATCCTAAAACTAAATGCCCATGAACAGCAACAGGTTTTATTTTTTCTCCTTTTTTATTTAAAAGAGGACAATATTTTAATTGCAAAGCTATATCTCTTGCGATAACTTGTGCCTTTCTTTGATCGAGACCTGCATGAACTAAATTCAAATTTTGTATAAATATGTCAGCTACTTGCATAGCAGGATAAAGTAACATAGCAAATTCTACGCCCTCTCCTTCTTCCCTGCCAGCTATTGTAATACTTCTTAACATTCTTGCAAGAGTCGTTTTTTTAGAAATTTCAATAACTGTTTGCCAATACAAATCATTTTTATGATAAAGTTCGCTTCCAACGACAAATTTTAAATCTTTAGGATCTCCTCCGACACATTTATAACCTGCTTTCAAAACCTCTTTTATGAAATTAACTCCCACTTCCTTTATAACTTTTAAATCACCTCCTAATTTGTTGTTTATCCAAGCATGATAATCAGCAATAAAAATAGAAACCTCCGCTCCCGCATCATGCAGATCTTTTACTTTTGACATGCAAACAATTCCATGACCTAAATGTGGTTTTCCAGAAACTTCAAAACCAATATAATGTCTTAATTGTTCTTTATTTTCCAAAAATTCTTTTAAGTCATCTTCGCCTAGAACTTCTTCTGTGTTTCTTTTTATTAAATTGAATTTTTCTTCATTAGATATTTTTTTCATATATTCTAAAAAAGAATCTTGTTTAAAAAGATTTTTAATTTATTAAATTTTTAGCTTCTTCTATTTCTTTATTCGATATTGCCGTACCATTAAATTTTAGACTATAAAGAAGAGCTTCTAAAATTTCAGATTTTTTTTCTAAATCTATTAATCCTTTTTCAAAAGCATAAAAAACGAGTTCACTCGATCTAATATATTTTAAGTCTTTAAAAAATTTAAAGTTTTTTTCATTTAGAAAAACTTGAGTATGTAGTTTTTTTTCCATCATTTCTTTTAGAATTTCTTTGGATTCTGTAATTAATCTAACAGTTCTCTCATCACTGACAATTAATGATTTTTCTTTTGCAATTTTAGCAAAAGCTATACATGAAGCTTCCCCTTCCTGTATTAATTGAACATTTTGACCATAAACTTTTATTAGTTGTTTAGAGAAACTAAGAACTTTTTGTGTTTCTTTAGAAAGCTCATTATCAGAAACAAAATTAGAACTTAAAGAAAAAACTTTTTTTTCAATTAATCTTTCTAACTTAAAAGCTTCCAATGAAAATTTTTTGTTTATTTTTGATTTTTCTATAGTTTCAATTTTTACTTGAGGGGTTAAAACAAATTCTATTTCAGTTATTTGTTTTTTTATTTTTTCGAGTATTTCTAAAATTCCACTTAGTGTTAAAGATATCAAAGGGCCAGAGTCAAATACCAAGTATTTCATTTTATAAACTCCTCAAAAATTTTTTTTCTTTCATAAAAACTAAGACTGTCTTTAATATCTGCTTCATTTACAGAACCTTGTCCTATATAAGAAGATAGGTCCCAAAGAGTAATTCCTAAAAGTTCTGCAGCCCTTTGTGCGCTTACGCCGTGTTGGTATATTTTTGAAGCTTTATTTATTTGAGCTTTGTAAAAAACATCTCTTATATAGAAACTTAGATTTCCTTCTATATTGTTTATGCTTTCTCTTATTTCACCCAAATATTGTCTAAAATTTTCTAAATCTTTTTCTTTTAATTTTGTATGGGCTTTTCTTAAATTATCATAGGTTTTTTTAAAAAAAAATTTCCAACCATCCATCTCTCTATAATTTTCTCTTTCAAGAATTTTTCCTAAAGAATAAACCAAAACAGCTAAAAAAACATTGTCAAAATCTTGAGATGTTGAAGCAGTATGTATTGTTTGGTTAGATAAACTCTTTAAGTTGTTTGCATCACCCTTTTTAAAATATTTTATTGTTTCTTTTAAAATTCTTAATGAATTTTCTATTTCTTGCATATAAATACAAGAAAGATTAATTATATAAACTTTACCAATTAATTATTACTATGAGATTTATTTTCGATACTAATTTTATAATTGCATGTTTAAGAAAAAAAATAGAAATATTTGAGAATATAGAAAGGATAAATGAAGATTCAAACTTAGAAATAATAATTCTTTCTCCCGTTTTCAAAGAATTAGAAAAATTCTCTCTGAATAAAAAGAAAAAATTTTCTGATAGAAATTTAGCCAAAATTTTTTTACAGATGATTAAAGAAAATAAAATAGAAGTAAAAATTGTCGAATCAAATCAAAAAAATCCTGATGAAGCAATAAAATTATATTGCTTAAAAAATCCAGAAGTTATTATAGGAACCTTAGATAAAAAATTAAGAAAAAGCTTAAATAATAAAATTTTGACCATAAAAGGAAGAAAAATAATTTTTGCTTAGAAAAATCTATAAACCTTGTTGAGTATTAAAATTTATGAAATACTATAAAATATGTGAAATTTACAAAAGATTATCTTCAACAAAAAAACGTTTAGAAAAGATTGAAATTTTATGTGATTTTTTTAAAGACATAGAAGAAAAAAATTCAAGGGTTATTTATCTTCTTCTTGGAAAATTTCTTCCTGATTATGATCAAAGAGATTTGGGAGTTTCTGAACAAATTTTAATAAAAGCTCTTTCTCATTCTTTTTCGTTGGATTCTTCTCTTATATTAAAAAAGTTTAAAGAAATAGGAGATTTAGGCGATGTTGCGGAAAATTTATTAAAAGAAAAAAAACAAGTATCTCTTTTTTCTAAAGAACTAACAACAGAAAAAATTTTTGAGAATTTTGAAAAGATGTTGACTTTTGAAGGCAAAGGAACTATTGATAAAAAAATTTCTTTAATAAGCGAGCTTTTATTAATAGCCAAAAAGGAGGAAATAAAATATTTAGTAAGAACAATTCTGTCTAATTTAAGGATAGGTCTTTCTACCCAGACAATTCTAGAAGCATTCTCAAAATATTTTTTCAACGGAGAAAACAAAGAACTAATTGAGGAAAAATATAATCTTTCAAACGATATTTCAGAAATTTTCAACGCTTGTAAAAAAGGAATAAAAGAACTAGATAAAATAAATATAAAACCTGGAGTTCCTATAAATGTAATGCTTGCTATAAAAGTTTTTTCTATAAAAGAAGCTTTTGAATATTGTGGAAGGCCTGCCGCTGTTGAACAAAAATATGATGGTTTTAGAATGTTAATAAGTAAGAAAGAAAATGGAGATTTTCATCTTTTTACAAGAAAATTAGAGAATGTTACTAATCAATTCCCAGAAATTGTTGAATTAGTTAAAAAAAATGTAAAAGCAAAAAGTTTTATTTTAGATTCAGAAGTTGTCGGTTTTAATAAAAAAACAAAAAAGTATCTTCCTTTTGAGGCCATATCTCAAAGAATAAAAAGAAAATATGAAATAAATAAGATGGTCGAAGAATTGCCTGTAGAAGTTAATGTTTTTGATTGTCTTTATTTTAATGGCAAGGGTTTATTGAAGAGACCTTTCTTTGAAAGAAGAAAAATTCTAGAAAAAATAATTAAAGAAGAAAAAATGAAGATTAGGCCTGCTATACAAATTATAACTGATAATGAAGAAGAAGCAGAGAGGTTTTTTAAGAAATCAATAGAAGAAGGTAATGAAGGAATAATGATAAAAAATCTTAATGCAGAATATAAACAAGGTAGAAGAGTTGGTTATATGTGTAAGTTTAAACCAGAATCTAAAGAATTTGATCTTGTTATTTTAAAGGCAGAATATGGAGAAGGAAAAAGGAGTGGTTTGTTAACCTCTTATACATTGGCTTGTAGAGATGGAGATGATTTATTAGAAGTAGGTAAAGTTTCTTCTGGCTTAAAGGAAAAAGAGGAGGAAGGTTTAAGTTATGAAAAAATGACAAAATTATTAGAACCTTTAATTATAAAAGAGGTTGGCAAAGAGGTAGAAGTAAAACCTTATGTAGTTGTAACTGTTTCATATCAAAACATACAAGAGAGCCCGTCATATTCTTCAGGTTTAGCTTTAAGATTCCCAAAAATAGTTGCTTATCGTCCAGATAGAAGCTGGAAAGATATTGCGAGTTTAGAAGAAATAAAGAAAGATCTAAAAACTTTTAAATTTAATTAATTTCTCCATAAAATGGATAAAAACAAAGCAAAATTTTTGAAAGTAATTTGTTCTAAATGTAAAAATGAACAAATTGTTTTTGGAAAAGCATCTACTAGAGTTAAGTGCAATAATTGTGGAAAGATAATTGTTAAACCTGCAGGTGGAAATGCAAAAGTAAGGGCAAAAATTGAACAGGTTATAAAAAGACAAAACACTTAAAAAACAGATTTTGTTAGAATTTCTATGGTTTATAAAGAAGAAGATTTAATTCTTTGCATAGTAGAAAGAATTGAAAACGATGTTGTTTTAGTTAAAACTTTAAAAGACAACGTAAAAGGAACAATAACTTTTCCAGAAGTTGCTCCTGGTAGAATAAAAAATATAAGAGAGTATGTAGTGCCTAATAAAATAATTGTATGTAAAGTTCTAGGTATTTTTCCAGATCATCTAAATCTTTCTTTAAGAAGAGTTACAACAAAAGAAAAAAATGAAATTTTAGAAAAATACAAAAAAGAAAAAGATTATGAAAATGCACTAAAATCTTTCTGTAAAGAAAACGCAGCAGAAATACTGGAAAAAATAAAAAAAGATTTTTCTAGTTTAACAGAGTTTTTTCAAAAAATAGAAGAAAATAGTAAAATTTTAGATAAATATATTCCTAAAGAGCTACAAGAGAGTTTTAAAAAAATAGCGGCTAGAAAGAAAAAAATAGCAGAGATAAAGAGAATAATAAACCTAATTTGTTTAGATGATAATGGGATAGAAAAAATTAAAGAAATTTTGAATATTAACAAAGATAATATTTCTATGAAGTATATTGCAGCAGGAAGATATTTACTTTCTATAACTTCAGAAGATTTTAAAAAAGCAGAAGCTATTTTAAGAGAAATTGAAAAAGAATTAGAAAAAAGAGCAAAAAAAGAAGACTGCGTTTTTTCCATTAGTGAAAAATGATGATGAAAAAATGTCTCAATTGCAAAATATACACTTTAGAAGAAAATTGTCATAAGTGCAAAGAAAAAACGATAGATGCAAATTATAAATTTATAAGACAAAAAAACAGCATAAGTAGGAAAAATTGTTAAATTGTTTCTTTGTAAAATTATTTAAATTGATTTTTCTCTAGAAAAAAAGCCCCTATAGTTCAGTCTGGATAGAACACGACCTTGCGGAGGTTGAGACCGAGGTTCAAATCCTCGTAGGGGCATTTATTATAAACCTTCTTTTCTAAGCATTTGTTTTATTTCAATAGAAGCTAATTCTTCTTCAACTTCTCCAAGTCTTTTTGTGTAACTTTTTAACATAGAATAATAAACTCTTGTGTCCATATCTCCTTTAACTAAATATCTTTCTTGTGTTTTTTTAATCAGGTCAGTCAATCTTTCTTTTTCTTGGGTTAGAGCTTTTTTCTTTCCTTTGTATTTTCCTAAATGAGCTAAAGAAGTTTCTGTTCTTATTTCTTCTTCTACACATTGGCTTAATCTTTGTTCATATTGGGCCATTGCAACTTGATATTCGTCCATTGACATATGCCCTAATTCAAAACACTCT
>JAWALV010000007.1:0-18690 GCA_038886595.1 Candidatus Pacearchaeota archaeon
GAAAATGAAGAAAAAAAAGGGGCAGCTTACTATTTTTATAATTATCGGCGTTATTTTTGTTTTTTTAATTTTCTTTCTTTTTTATTATTTAAGGCCAGAGTTTATTGAACCAGTAACTTCCATATTAGGATTAAAAAAGAAAAATTTTGAAGATTGTTTAGATCAATCTATCTCAAAGAAAATTCAAGAGCTTTCTTTAAAAGCAGGTTTTGTCAATCCCCAATTTAAGCATAGTTATAAGGGTGAAAATTATACTTTTTTGTGTTATACAAAGGAGTATCTTAAAAATTGTGTCGTTCAAGAACCTTTTTTAAAAGATAGATTCGAGGATTCTTTAAAAGAAATTTTAAAAGGAGATTTAGAGACATGTTATAGTCGTTCGATTAAAGAGTTGGAAAGAAGAGGTCTTGATATAGAAAGTGGAGAAATAGTTTTTAATGTTTCAATAGAACCAAAAGAAATAATCATAAGAATAAGTGCTCCAACAAAAATTTATTCTGAAGATATTTCTTCTTCTTTCAAAGATTTGAAATATTCTTATAAAACAAATCTTTACCAAGTTTTAATGATAGTCACATCTTTAATTCAGTTTGAAACATATTATGGGGATAGTGAACAAATGCAACATATGTTTTATTATCCCAACATAAAAATTTTAAAGACAAGATTAGATGATGATATTAAAGTTTATTCAGTTATAGAGAAAAATGAAGGAATTAAATTTAATTTTGCTGTGAGAAGTTTAACTTTTCCTCCAGGAGGTGTTAATCCATGAAAAGGATATTAGTTTTTTTATTGTTGCTAATTTTCGTAACAAGTTTTTCTAATGCTAGTGTAGTTTCTACCCCTTCTTTTTGCTGTGAAAAAACAAAATCAGGCGGCATATGTTTGAACTCTCAAGAAACAGACTGCGATCCGAATTTTAAAAAAGCACCAACATCATGTGAACAAACATCTTTCTGTAAATTAGGAACTTGTTATGATTCAAAAGAAGGAATTTGCATGGAAAATGTTCCGATAAAAGTTTGTGAAGAGAGAAAAGGGGTTTGGAGCGAAAAAAAACCTTCCGAAATATCTGCTTGTCGTTTAGGTTGTTGTATAATATCTGATCAAGCAGCTTTGGTAACTTTAAACAGGTGTAAAAAATTATCTAGTTATTTTGGAATTAAAATGGATTTTAAGGCCAGCGTAACAAGTGAATCTGAATGTATTTTTCTAGCCAATAGTCAAGATATGGGGGCTTGTGTAACTTATACAGGAACTGGAGTTAATGAATGTAAATTCACAACAAGAAAAGAATGTGGTGCCAGAGACGGAGTTTTATATTTTAATGTAAATAAATCTGTTTTTGAGGAAAAAGGGAAATTATTTTATAAAGATATGCTCTGTTCTGCTGAAGAATTAAGTACAGAGTGTGCGAGACAAGCACAAGTTGGTTGTTATAAAGGAAAAGTTTATTGGTTTGATTCTTGTGGAAATAGAGAAAATGTTTATTCTTCCGACAAAGATAAATCTTGGAATAGGGGAAGAGTTGCAGATTCTGATCAAATATGTTCTAGGACAGGAGATAGTAAAGATTGCGGAAATTGCGATTATTTTTTAGGAAGTATTTGTGCATCCAAAGAAGGTTCAAAAAAAGAATTTGGGAGAGAAGGAGATTTCTTTTGTAAAAAAACAACCTGTAAAGATATGAGCGGGAAGACAAGACTAAATGGGGAAAGTTGGTGTGTTTATGATGTTGAGCCTGGAAGAGGTATAGAAAGAGCTGGTTCAAGACATTTCAGACAGATTTGTATTGATGGAGAGGTTATTACAGACCCATGCGCTGATTTTAGAAATCAGATATGTATACACTCAGGTATTCAAACTTCTCAAGGAGAGTTTTCAACTGCTGCATGCCGTGTTAACAGATGGCAAGATTGTATTGCTCAATGGAGGAAAAGAGATTGCGAGAATGTTGATATTAGGGATTGTATTTGGATAGACGATGTTGAAGGTCTTAATTGGAATACTCCTCAACAAACATCTTTTTTTAATCCCTCTTCCCAACAATTCCAAAACCCTACAAATACTTTATCTAACACAGAAAGAGCAATACAAGGAGCAAATACGATGGTTCAATTTGCAAACTTAATGACAGGAAAAGTTATTGAACCAATAATTTCTGGTGGTGTTGGAATATGGGAGCAAGATTATAATATTTTAAATAAAGTTACAAAGTTTAATAAAAGTGAAGCTGATGAAGGAGGTTTATGTGTTCCTCTTATTCCACCAGGAAATAGATTTTGGTTAGGAGAAGGAAACTGTAATTTGGTCAGTGCTCTTTGTAAAGTTAAAATAGTGATAGAGGAAAAATATGATGGAGCATTTGCTGGTTTGGATGCAGAGAAGACTTATGAATTTAAAATGGTTAATCCTTATAATGAAAGTAAGGAAAGCGAATGTTTAGAATGGGAGGGTGGAAAAGCTCCTTCAGGCAAATCTAAAAAATATTCTCTTGTTCCAAAAAAAGAGTGGGCCGTAAAAGTAAATTCTATTTGTACTTCTTTAGGTGATTGTGGGGCAAATTTCAATATTGCTGGAAAATATACTGATGACGGTTATTCTTGGAGATATAAAAATTCTTCATTTAGTTTATTAGGAAATGTTAAACAAAGCCATCAAATAATAAGTACAGGTTTTTTTGTAAAAGAAAATCAAAATTATATTTTAATAAATGGTGAAATAAAAGTAAGAAAAGGAAATTTTGTTTTATTGAAAAATAAAGATAAATATTCTTTGAAGCAGATTGAAGAGGTAAATATAGGAGATGTTCTTATTGCTAGCGACGGAGAAGAAATTAAAGTTGAAAAATTAATTTTTCCTCAAGAGAATAAACAAGAAGAAGTAATAAAGGAAGAAAAAAATTTCAATCAAAAATTATGGGAAAGGTTAATTGGAAAAGAAATTCCTAAAAAAGTTGTTTCTGGGGGAAGTTCTAATGAAGGTCTTTCTTTAGGGCAATACGGTACTGGAATTAAAATTTTAGTTGAGGAGAAATGAAAGTTGATTTAAAGAAAATTGTGGAGAAAATTTCAAAAAATAAAAAAGTTTTTGCAGTTTATTTGTTTGGAAGTCACGCTAAGAGAAGAATATCTCCTCTTTCAGATATTGATATTTGCATAATTGGAAATTTAAATAATTCTGAAAAAATGAAAATTTTATCTTTATTTTCAGAAAATTATGATGTTTCTTTTTTTGAAGATTTGCCTATTTGGATTCAAATTAGGGTTTTTAGAGAAGGAAAACAACTCTTTGTTAGAGATTTTAAAAAAATTTATCCTATTGTTTTTGAAAAGATTAAAGAATATGAGGACTTTAAACCTTTATTATTAAATAGAATTTTTAGGAGGTTCGGTAAATGTACGAATTAGAAAGAATGGAAATAATATCATGGGTAAAAAAACAGCTTAAAGAGTTTGCTGAAAAATTGAAAGAAAATCTTAGAGTAGAAAAGATAATTTTATTCGGAAGACGTGCAGAAGGAAATTTTGATAGAAATAGCGATTTTGATTTTATTATTGTTTCAGGTTCTTTCAAAGGAATGAATTATTTTGAAAGAGTAAAGAAAGTTTATGATTTTTGGGATTTGGATTATCCAGCGGATTTTATTTGCTACACAAAAGAAGAATTTAATAAACTAAAAAAAGGAATAACTTTAGTGTCAATAGCATTAAAAAGAGGTATTGAAATATGATAAACAAAAAAGCCCTCGCATCTTCGCAGGTTTTCCTATTAGTTTTTTCAATAGTTGCTTTTGCTTACATGATTGGAGTGGCAGAAGGAAAAGAAGAAAATAAAAACAAAATAATTTCAACTCAAAAAGGTATCACTTCAAAAAACTTCATCACACTCGCGAACCTTCAAACAAAGTCCATCTCTGAAATAAAGCCAGGCGACGAGGTTCTTAGTTATGATTTTGAAAAGCGCGCGCTAACAAAAGAAGTCGTTAGAGATGTTATTGTTTCAAAAAAATATTCTTATTTGAGAATAAATGAAAAGCTTGAAATCACTCCTAATCACGAGGTCTTGCTTAATGGAAAATGGCAGCCACTCGGCAACGCAAAAGTCGGCGATTATTTCTTCGGAATTGATGGAAAAAAAGTTTTCATTGAAAAAATTGAGCTTGTTGAAAAGCTAGAAGGAATCGAGGTTTATGATTTGGACTTGGGCGGCAAGTGGTATTTCGCCGAGGGAGTTTTAGTGCATAATATTGACCAAGGGCCATCACCAATATCGACTGCGACACAGGGAAGAACAGACTTAAAAATTAATGGTTCAGATTGGGGAAGTCCTCAGCAAGAAAGTAGACCTTCTCTTCCACCAGGTGACTACGAAGCCAAAAAAATTCCATTGATTGGTTGGGGAATAGAGCAAGGAACTTTGGGCGGATTCGCTTGGGCCGGATATCATTTAGTTGAAGGTGCTGTTTGGGGCGTTACTATTTCTCAAATAGTTGTTCCTCTTTTTGGAGGACTTTTTGGTTTTAAGGATAAAGAAGAGGTAGAGGCTTTACAGCAGGCTGTTTTGACAGGCATGTTGACTATGGGTGCTCTTAAAGGAATTATGAATGCTAAATGGTTTAGTGCAAAACAATCGCCTGCCCAGATTTTAGGAGACAAAATACCTGGCGATGCTAATTTTTGGGGGAAAGCCTTTCCAGTTATGGGCGCAGCATTGGTTGCTTGGTTAGTTTATACAAAAGAATATAAAAAGATAAAGGTTTTTGAAGAACAAGTTGAGTTTAAATGTCTTCCTTGGCAGGCACCAAGAGGTGGAGATGATTGTGAATTGTGCAATTCAAAAGATATTCCTTGTTCAGAATATCGTTGCAAATCTTTAGGGCAAACTTGTGAATTAGTTAATAAAGGAACAGGTAAGGAGATGTGTGTTGATACAAACATAAGAGATACAAATCCTCCTATAATTTCTCCTTGGGAGGAAAAGATATCTAGAGGTTATAAATATAATGATGTTAGGCTATCTCCCCCGGGCCCAGGTTTTAAAATTATTAGAACAGAAGGTTTAAATCCTTGCATAGAGGCCTTTACCCCAATAGAATTCGGAATAAAAACAAACGAGCCTTCTCAATGTAAAATAGACATAGAAAAGAGAAATTCATTTGAAGAAATGCTCTCTTTTATTGGAGATGATAATACTTATAGATATAATTTTACACAAATTATTCATGTTCCAAGAGCTAAGGATTTTGCTAATTCTTCTATTAATTTAGAAATGGGAAATGAGATGACTTTATTTGTTATGTGTAGAGATGCAAGAGGAAATGTAAATCAAGCACCTTATGCTATTAGATTCTGCGTTGATGACGCTCCAGATAGAACTCCTCCGCAAATAAAAGCGGTTTCAATAGAAAGCGGTAGTTGTGTTGCAGCAAATCAAAATTCTTCTAGTGTAGAGTTTTATACAAATGAACCAGCGGAATGTAGATGGGATTTTACAGATAAATCTTTTGAGTTATTATCATATAATATGTCTTGTAGTGAAGATGTTTTTGAGATAAATTCTTTATTATTGTATACTTGCAGAGCAAATCTTACTGGAATAAAAAGAGAAGGATCAGATTATTTTATTAGATGTAAAGATCGTTCTTCTCCTGATTCAAATGTAATGCAACAATCTTTTAGATATAGTTTAAGAGGTTCTAATCCTCTAAAAATTAAATCTGTTTATCCAGATAATACTACTCTTTACGGAGGAGTTTCTCCTATGCCTGTAGAGTTAAAAGTAGAAACTCTTTTTGGTTGTGACGATAACAAAGCAGTTTGCTTTTATTCCCCAACAGGAAATAAAAATAGTTTTGTTGCCTTTTTCAACACAAATAAAGCCGATGGAATAAGTACTCAAAGATTAGATTTGTTTAAAGGAAAACATAAATTTTATATTAGATGTGTAGATGCTGGCGGAAATCTTGCAGAAACACAAACAGAATTTGAGTTAGATATTGATACTTCTTCACCAACAATAGCAAGAGTTTATTATCAAGATGATTATTTAAAAATTTTCACTTTTAGAGAGACAGATTGTGTTTATTCAACAGAAAGTTGTGATTATCTTTTCCAAGAAGGAATAAACATACCTCTTTCAAAATCGCAAACACATTTTGTTGCCTTCGATACAGAAAAAACATACTATATTAAATGTAGAGATGAGTTTAGAAATGAACCAGTTGATTGTTCTTTGATAGTAAGACCTAAAAAAAGCTTCTTACCTTAAAATATATAAAAAATTTTTTAAATACTCTTTTCTTATTTTTCATATGATGCTGAATTTTAATAAAAAAGCACAAGAAGGTCCTCTTGGTATGTCTTTTGGTGTTATCTTTGCTATTTTTTTAATAGTTACTTTTATAGTAGCAGCTTTTTTTGGTATAAGACAATTTCTAAACGTTAGTAAGTGTACTCAAATAGGAAATTTTTATGATTCTTTACAAAAAAGAGTTGATAAAGTATTTTATAGCGGTTCCTCTGAAAACGTAGAGTTCAAAATAAATCTTCCTTCAGAAATAAAAAAAGTTTGTTTTGCCAATTTATCTAATACTATAACTAACAATGAAGATTATGAAAAATTAATGAATTTTGAATTTGAAGATGCTAATGTTTTTTTATTGCCTGTAGAATTTAGTTGTGGAATGCCGTATAAAAAGATAAATAGAATAAAAATAGATGAAATTATTAACAAAGAAAACCCTTACTGCGTAGATACAGAAGGGAGATTGATTTTATCTAAAAAAATTTATGACAAGTTTGTTTTAATAGAATGATTTAAATATATATTTACTTTTTTCTTTTTATGATAAAAAGAGGAGATTTTAATTTTGTTTGGATTTTTGCAGTTCTTGCTGGAACAACTATTTTAATTTTAATGATTTATGCAGCAGTTAGAACAGGTACTTCTGTGATTTATTTTCAAGATACTGATTTAACTAAACAAGTTGTAAGTTATTTAGATCCTTTTCAAGCAGGTTTTTCATCTTCTTTAAAAGGAACAATTTCTTCTAAAAGAGAGATAATTTTTGATTCGTATTGTGATTCAACAAATTTCGGTTATCAAACTTTGAGAGCAAAGCAGGTTAGAAATTTAAATGAAGATTTCAACGTTTTGGGAGAAGAAATAAAAATAAAAAACAAATATGTTTATTTTTCAAAAGAACCATCAAAAAAATTTTATGTTTTTTCAGTTCCTATAGAATTCGCCTTTAAGATTTATGATGTTCTAATAATTGATTCAAGAGATTTTTGTTTTTTGGAAGGTTATGAAAAAATTCCTAATTTTAAGAATACGCTTTCAGTGATAAAGGAAAAAGCTCTTTTTGGTTATGAAAACTGTTCCGATAATTCTATTAAGGTTTGCTTTGATTATGGCGATGATTGTGATATAAAGATTATCGGAGATTGTAATGAAAATTGGTGCGACAATGAATATGAAACTGGAAAAGTTCTTAAAGAAGATCAATCTTTTGATTATGTAGGTAACTTATTATATCCTGCAATTTTCGGAGAAAAAGAAATTTATGATTGTAACTTAAAAAGACTTCTTTTTAAAAACGGAATTTTATCTTTAATCTATAAAGAAAAAGCAGTTTTAATGTCTTCTAGAAATTGTCCTAATGATTTAGCAGAAGAGTTAGATCTTTTTTCACAACTTTCTTTTAATCCAAATTCCGATTTGAAAGAATTGTATATTAAGGGTAAATTTATTAAAGAAATTGAGGGACAAAGAATTTGTAATTTATGGTCAAGATAAAAAAATCACAAATGAGAATTCAGCAAATGGCTTTTATGATAGTTGCTGTTTTTTTCTTTTTTATACTTGTTTCACTTTTTCTTCTTCAAATTTTTGTGAGCGAAATAAATTATTCTGTTCAAGAGAGAGAAAGAGAACAGGCTTTAAATTTTTTAGATTCTCTTTCAGAACTACCAGAATTTTCTTGCTCAGAAAATACTTTTTTTTGTTTAGATGAGGATAAACTTTTAGTTTTGAAAAACTCTGAGATAAATAACTTATATTCTGATTTTTGGCCAGTCTCTTCAATAAAAGTTTACAAGATAAAAGGAGAATCTAAAATAGTAGAGTGCCCTTCTCAAAATTGTAATTTTTATAATATTTTTGAAGATAAAAATCAAAAACAAAAAATGGAGATCTCTTCATATGTTTTAATTTGTAAGAAAATATTAGATAATAGTGGTAACGTGAATGATCTTTGTGAGCTTGGAAAATTATTAGTAGGAATGAAAATTAGAGATTAACCTTTAATAGCCTCATTTATAAAACTAAATCCTTCTCTTGCCTTTTTTATGAAATTTACTGTTTTATTCTCTATAAAACTTGTATATACTACAAAAGCATTAATAGATGATCTAGGAGAGTTCACGTTTATTTCTCCTGACTTGAGCATTTTATTAAAACTAAAAAAAAGTAAAACTATCAAAAGCAAAATTATTATTAAAATTGTTATTCTACTCATATGTTCTATTTTCAAGAAAGCTATAACAAGCAGAGCTATTATTACAATCATAATTATATTTATCATAATATATTAAAAATTTTTATATATAAAAAGCTTTTTATATTCTTTTGTATAAATCATTTTATGAAAGAAGTTAAAATTTTTGTTTTTAGACATGGACAAACAGATTTTAATAGGGATAGTAAATTTACAGGTCTTTTCGACGCTAAACTTACAAAAACAGGTATAGAAGATGCTAGAATTGTAGCTGAAAGATTGAAAGAAGAAAAGATGCGGCTTGCTTTTTGCACTTCTTTATCAAGGAGCAAAGACACTTTAAAAGAGGTTTTAAAACATCACCCAGAGTGTAAAGAAATAATCGAAGACGACAGAATGATAGAAAGGAGTTATGGAGATTTAGTTGGAAAAACTCATTGGGAAGTTGTTCAAAAATTCGGCGTAAAAAAATACGATGAGTGGCATCGTTCTTGGGATGTTTGCCCTCCAGGAGGAGAGAGTTTTAAAGATGTTGAGAAAAGGGTTAAAAATTTTATAGAAGACTTAAAAAAGATAGCGAAAGAAAAAAAATGCAACATTGCGATTTCAGCCCATGGAAACTCAATTCGCTTGTTTAGAAAAATAATGGAAAATTTGTCAATAGAGGAAACTTGCTCTTTGTTTATTCCTTACGATAATGTTTTCATATACAAGTTTTTTTGTTAACCTTGTTTACTAAAGTTTATAAATATTTTTTTTTCTTTATTTTAATGGAAAATATTATGAAAAAATATTCGGATTATTCATATTTTATTTTTAGAGTAGTTGTAGCAACTTTGTTTTTTTTTCATGGATTTAACAAACTAAATTCGCTTCTAGCTGGTAAAATAGAGATTTTTAGTTTAATTGGTTTGGCTATGGTTTTAGAAATTGTTGTTGGGCTTTTTGTATTTTTAGGATTATTTACTAGTTATTTTGCTATTTTAGGTTCTTTAGTCATGGTAGGTGCATGGGTTGTTGCTCACATTCCAAAAGGTTTTAATCCTTTTACTAATGGTGGGGAGTTAGCTTTACTTTTTTTGGTTTCATTTTTGGTAATAGCATCTATTGGTGGAGGAAGATTTTCATTAGAAGAATATTTAAAAAGAAGAAAGAAATGAAAAAAATTTTAATAATCAACGGCCATCCAAAGAAAAATTCTTTTTGTTATTACTTATCTAGAAAGTATCTAGAAGGAGTTAGAGCTAACGGCGGAAAAGCTTTTTTAGTTGATATATATTCTTTAAAATTAAATTATTTGAGTTTAAATGAAACTTTCTTAGAAAAAGATCTAACTAAGATTCAAAAGCTAATTTCTTCCTGTAATTTTATTGTTTTTATATATCCTATTTGGTGGGGTTCTACGCCAGCTTTATTAAAAGGTTTTTTTGATAGGGTTTTTACCCCAGGTTTTGCTTTTAAGTATAAAGATAAAGGAAAGGTAGAAAAATTACTAAAAGGAAAAAAGGCAAGGATAATTGCTACGGCAGGAAGTTCTTTTTTGTATGTTTTTTTTCATAAAATTCTATTAACAGGTTCTATAAAATATCCTATCTTGAAATTTTGTGGTTTTTCTTCTGTTAAATCAACAATTTTTCATTCAATAAGAAAAAGTTTTTCTAAGAAAAGAGCAGAAAAAATAGCAGAAAAGGTTTTTTATTTAGGAAAAAAAGATTCTTCTTAAACGATAGTTTTTAAACCTTTTTTTCTTTATTTTGGTATGGAATACTTTTTTATATTAGGGAGAAATACAAAGCTTTCAAAGGCAGAAGTTTTTCTTTTTTTAGAAGCACGTAGAGTAGGTTTTGAAGAAATTTTTTTTGAGGAAAATATTTTGGTTTTAAGAACAGAAAAAAATTTTGACTTCAATATTCAAGATTTTGGAGGGGTTTTAAAGCTTGGAAAATTAAGAGTTTTTTCGCAAAAAAAAGATTTTTTGGATTTCCTTGAAAAAAATGAGTTTATTCCAGCAGATAAGTTTAGCTATTCTATTGTTGGTAATATAGATGAGAATATTTTTATAGAAAAATTTAAGAAAGAAAGAAAAAAGGCATTTATTAAGAGAAAAGGAAAAAGAATGTCTCTTCAAGAAGGGGATAATTTTTTTATATCAAATGCAGACTTTGAAATTTTTGCTTTAAACAAAAAAAATTTTTATTTAGGTCTAGTTGAACAGGAGTACAACTCTAAGCAGGATGAATTTGTTGATATGAAGAAACCTGTGAGAAGAGAAGAGCTTTCAATTTCTCCTCGTCTTTCTAAAATCCTGATAAATCTTTCTGGATTAAAAGAAGGTAATTTGTTAGTCGATCCTTTTTGTGGGATTGGAAATATTTTAATACAAGCACTCTTAAAAAATATTAGTGCAATTGGTTTTGATATAGACAAAAGAGCGATAGAAGGAGCAGAAAAGAATTTGTTGTGGCTTTCTCAGAATTTTGATTTTAATGCAAACTACAAGCTAGAAAGAAAGAATTCGCTCTCCTTAGAAAAAATTTATTTTGACTCTATTGTAACAGAGCCACAATTAGGCGAGCTTATAAGAAAAAAGCTTTCGATAGAAGAAAAAGAAAAATTTATTTTATCTTTTGAAAACAAAATAATTCCTTTTTTGAAAAAATTCAAGCAAATAAAAAAAGATAATTCTCGTATTGTTATTGTTTTTCCTTGTTTTGATAATTTTTCCGTTGATGTACAAAAAATTAAAGAAAAAACCTTCTTGAAAACTTTTTATTTTAAAAATATTTCTTTTCCTATTGAAGAAAAAAGAAAAGAACAATTTGTCAATAGACAGATTTTTGTTTTCTATTGATCTATCAAAGAGTCATAAAATTTTCTTAATTCTATTACAGCTTTTGATATTTCATAAGGTTTCTTGAATACTTCTGAGACATTTCCTTTTTCTTTTAGAGAAAAGACTTCTTCTATATTTTTATGTCCTCCTGTTAAAACGTATATTTGTGGTTTCAGAATTTTTCTTCCTTCTACTCTTTTTTTTAATTCTTTAATTAAATCTAGTCCATCTAAATTAGGCATTTCTAAATCAGTTAAAATAGTTCTATAGAAAATATTTTGCTTCGATCTTTCTTCAGATTTTTCTAAGGCAAATTTTCCGTCTTCTGCCAAATCGTAATCTAATTTATATATATCTAAATAAGTAGAGATTATTTCTCTTAATTCTTTATTATCTTCTACAACTAAAGTTCTATTAATATAACCCATCTTTTTTTTAAAAAAAGTCACTTTTTAAACTTTTCTATTTTTATTACTCTTAAGTAATAAATAAAAATTATTTTTTCTCTAATTCTCTCACAAACTCAGAAATCTCTCTTGCTGCATCTGCATTAACAGAAATAGAATCAATTCCTTGCTCAACTAAAAATCTAACCATCTCTTTTTTGCTTCCTGCTTGTCCGCATATAGAAGTTTCAACTTTATGAAATTTACATTCTCTAATTACTCGGGAAATCTGTTTTTTTATTGCCCAGTCTTCTTCATTATAAAGATATTGAACTTCTTCGTTTCCCCTGTCTACTGCTAAAGTATATTGAGTTAAATCGTTTGTTCCGAAAGATATAAAATCAATTCCTTCTTGACATATATCTTTGATTAAAACAACAGAAGCAGGTGTCTCTATCATTACTCCAACTTTTACTAAACCCTTTACTATTCCAAGCTCTTGCATTATTTTCTTAGCTTCTTTTACCTCATTTGGCGAAATTATCTGCGGAAACATTACCCCAAACTTATGGCCTTTTTCAGCAAGCTCTTTTATTGCTTTAAGTTCCGCTTCAAAAATTAGCCTGTGTTTCAAGGAAAACCTTATTCCATGATTTCCTAACATCGGGTTTTTTTCTAAATGCTTCGGAGCGCCTTCTAAATTAGAATACTCATCGCTCCTTATGTCTGATGTTCTAACCCACATCTCTTTCCCTATAAAATGTTCTGCAATTTTTTCTAGGCCTTTTTTGATTATTTCTTTGTATTCTTCTAGCTTGTTGTTTTGTTCAAACCATAAAGGATGTTTCCCAGCAGAAGCTATAATCCCTTCCAATCTCACAAGACCAACCCCATTCGCTTTTGTTTTTGCCGCCCTTTCAGCAAAATCTGGCAAATCAACTAGAACTTTTATTTTTGTTTTTGTTTCAACAATGGGTAGAATTTCAACTTTTTTGCTTTCGGCTTTTCCCAGATAAATTTTTCCTGTAAAACCATCAACAGTTATTTCCATACTTTCTTCTAATTTATTTGTTGCTATTTCTGTTCCAACAACACAAGGAATTCCCATCTCTCTAGAAACAATCGCAGCATGGCTTGTAACTCCGCCTTCGTCTGTAACAATAGCTGATGCTCTTTGCATAGAAACAACCATGTCTGGATTTGTCATTGTAGTAACTAAAATATCACCTTTCTTTATTTTATGTAAGTCATCTATATTTCTTATTATTTTGACGACTCCAGAAGCTATGCCAGGGCTTGCTCCAATTCCTTGTAGCAATATTTTTCCTTCTAATTCTTCTTTTTCTTGTTTTTTTCCGAGAGTTGTGATAGGTCTAGTTTGAACAATAAAAATTTCTCCATTCTCAATTGCAAATTCTATATCTTGTGGTTTTCCATAATGTTTTTCTAATTTTAAAGCATAATCTGCTAGTTGTTTTGTCTCATAAGTTTTCAAAACTCTTTGTTTAGATTTCTCTTCTGTGAGTTGTATTGTTTTTGTTAATCCAGAAGAGTCTCTGACTATTGCAATTTTTTTGTCACTTATTTTTTCTTCTATTATTTCTAAATCTCTTGAAACAATGTAACTATCTGGTTTTATCTGGCCAGAAACAATTCCTTCTCCCTGCCCCCAAACCGCTTCAATCAGAATATTTTCTTGTTTTACTGGATCAACAGAAAACATAACGCCAGACTTATCAGAGTTAATCATCTTTTGAACGATCACAGCAATTCCAACAAAAGCGTCAAAACCTTTTTTCATTCTATAATAAAGAGATCTTGCAGTAAAAATAGAAGCAAAAACCGCCTTAACTTTCTCAATTAATTCTTTATTTCCTTTTACATTTATATATGTCTCCTGTTGCCCTGCAAAACTAGCTCCGCCTAAGTCTTCTGCAGTTGCCGAAGACCTAACAGCTACAAAAGGGGGTTCTCTTGCTGTTCTCATTATTGCTAATGCATTTGGTGCTTTCTTTATTTCATCTAAATCTATATTTAAAGAGTCATATGCTTCTAAAATTTCATTTTCTAAATCTTCTGGCATTTTAGCAGAACAAATTATTTTTCTTATTTCTTCTGCTTTTTCAGTTAATAATTTGGTATTATCTATATCTATTTTTGATAGAATTTGATTTATTTCTTCTTGTAGTTTTGTTTTTTCTATAAAATAATGAAATGCATGGGTAGTTATAACGAAAGCAGGCGGCACGGGAAATCCAGAATTATACATTTCCCCAAGATTTGCTCCTTTCCCACCAGCAATAAGAATATCTTTTTTGGTTAATTCAGAAAGCCATTTAATATTAGGGCCTCTTTTCATAGTTCTTATTTGCTTCTTTATTTTATAAATCTTTTTAATTTTAATGGGAAAAAGAAAATTCAAAAGAAAGTTTTTAATATAATAAAAATATAAATTTTATATGGATTTAATTTCAAAAATTTTTTTTCTTAAGAAAAGTAATATTTCTCCTTTGATTTCGAAGAGGTTAATGGAATTTGAAAATAATAGAAAATCTCAGTCAAAAATTTTCTCAGAACTTTGTTTTTGTTTGTTAACTGCAAATTTTCAGGCAGAGAGATCAATTAATATACAAAAGAAGCTAGAGAAGGATTTTTTTAAGGCAGAAGAAAAAGAGCTTGCACACAAACTTAAGGAAGAAGGCCATAGATTTTGGCCACAAAGAGCAGAATGTATTGTTTTGGCAAGAGAGAAAAGAAGAGAAATTTTAGAAGCTTTAAAAAACAAAAATGGAAAAGAAGTTAGAGAGTGGCTTGTAAATAACATCAAGGGTCTTGGAATGAAGGAAGCAAGTCATTTTTTGAGAAATGTCGGTTTTAAGGATGTTGCAATTATTGATTTTCATATAGTTGATTTGCTTGTTAAAAATAGGCTTTTGAAGAGTCCAAAAAGTTTAACCAAAAAAAGATATTTAGAAATTGAAGAAATATTGGAAAAATTAGGAAAAGAAAGTAGTCTGAACTTGGCAGAACTTGATCTTTATCTATGGTATTTGGAGACGGGAAAGATTTTAAAGTAGGCAAAATTTTTAAACTTCTTTATCCCTATAATAAAATGAGAAAACAAAGGAAAAAGGAAAAAAAGGACTTTTCTGAAAAAAACAAATTTTATATTTTTGTCGGCGTTGCTTTTTTGATCATTTTATTACTGATTGTTGCTCTTCTTCCAAAAAAAGAAAAAATAAACTCTTTTGAAGAATGTGTAAGGGTAGGAAATATAATTGAAGATTCTATTCCTAAAAAGTGTTATTCTAGAGATGGAAAGGTTTTTGTGGAAGATTTAGGCAAGGAAATATCTTTTGAAAAAATTCAGCTTTTTTTAGTTAATCCTATTGTTTTAGAAAGATCAGGAGATATTCTTAATGACATTTACTCATTTAGGGAGTTTTTTGGGAACCAAACTTTTGATTTTGATAAAAGTTCTTTAGTTGTTGTTTTTGCTGGAGAAAAGCCGACAGGCGGGTATTCTATTGAAATTAAAAAAATAATAGAAAAAAAAGATAGACTGGTTATTTATGCCGAGGAGAAAAAGCCTGGAGCAGGTTGCTTTCTAACCCAAGCAATTTCTTATCCTTTTGATGTAGCCAGAATAGAAAAGACTTCTTTTTCAAAAGTTGAACTTGTTGTTAATGAAAATGTTTATAGTTGTGGAGAGAAAAAAAATCTGTTGAAGTAGAATTTTAAAAAATAAAGCCCTCGAAGAGGGCTAAAATAAAATTATTTTGATTCTTTGTCTTTTTCTTCTGTTTTTTTTAGCTCTTCTAGGATTTTTTTGGCTTCTTCTTTTGGAAAAGAGGGTCTAGAACTATTCTCTATAATTCCTGGCCACGCAATTCCATCTAAAGGACCCAAACATTTATAGAGTGTTCTGTCAATTATATCTTCAGCGTTAAGGTACCATCTATAAAGATCTCCTGCAAGTTTTCTTATTTTACTGTCTACTCTTTCGTTTACATAGGCCTCATAAATTGTTATCAGTTTCTTCCTTAAATCCTCCTCATCTATCTTTTTTGCAATCATCTTATTAATAGTCTTTTCCTTTATCCAATCTTTTTATTCCAAGATTTTGTGCATATAGTTCGAATATAGAAGTTTCATATCCATTAAATCTTCTTATAACTTCATCGCTTCCATATCTTTTTAATGTTCCTTCGTAAATAGAGTTTCCGTCGCTACTACCATGTACATGAAACTGAAAACCACTATCTCTGAAATCATAGATTCGTATCGGCCCAGTATACAACACACTCGCACTCAAATAATCCAAGTCGACAACCCTGTAAACTCTTTCTCTCTCTTGAACTCTTGGAACTTCATAAAGAACTTGTTCTAGTTTTTGTCTCATTTTATTCTTTTAAGTAGTTTTGACTACTTAAATTTTCCTCCTTTCAGATGCAGTGGTTTATCGCCCTCTGCTGGCGCTTGCTTTTGCAAGTATGATAAAAGTTCATTTTTTGTGAATAATCTTTTGCCCTCTTTTAAGGCAAGATAATTTGCAAAATAAGTTTTAGAATAATTTATTCCTATTTTTCTTTCCTTTGAATTTTCTGGAAAATATAGAGAAAATAATAATTGTTCTTTTGATTTTATTAAATTATAGAAAACTGCTTCTTTAGTAATTGCTTGGTTTTTTAGTTTTTCTCTATAATCTTTTATTTCCAAATTATTCCTTGAGATAACAACTTCTCCAGAAAATAAAGGATCTGTTATAGCAACATCAAACATAGAAACGCTATACTCAAAGTGAAGAGGGTTGTATATAGTAACGTCTATCCATTCATTTGAAATTCTAGGTAATTCTTCTCCTACTATAAAAACATCTATATCTGAGAATTCTTTTTTAGAACCATAAAGCAAAGCAAATCTTACATTTTGTAGTTTATCCTTATAAATATCTTCTAACAACCTCTTAACTCTCTCCGCAGTAGTTCTTCGAGCCATCCCCTGAACATAAAAAGTTGCTAAATCTCCATAACTTTTTGAAAAATTAATTAGAGATTCAAGAGTTTCTCTGTCTTTTTTTGACATAGAATCGTACTTTCTTTCAAAATTTTTAAGAAAACCAAATTTATCACTTAAGAAATATTCTGTCCATACAGCAAACAATTCGTATCTTCCTAAATTCTCTTGCTTAAATTTTTCTAACTCTTGAAATGTTTGACTTTGTTTTCTAAATCTTTGTAAATCTTCTAAACTAAATATTGAATTAGAAAATTTTTGTCTTTCTTCTTCTAATAATATTTTTTCTAAATTAATTAACTTCCTTCCTGTTAAATTTTGTTCGCAGTAAAGTCCATGTCCAAAATATTCATGAAATAAACTTAATGGATTTTCATCCCTTATAATTGCTGTTTGATTCCTTGGAAGATAAATTCCAAATGAATTCGGATTTAATCCTCTTCGCGTTGCAAAATCATTCCATTGAGTTTCTGGGATTTGTTGTAAAGAAGTTTTTTCTGGAAAGTAGCCTAGAATATCTAAATAAAAATGATCAGTTTCTTTTTTTATCTCTTTAATTAAAGAGATCTTCATAAAAATTTTTCACAGAAACTCTTTATTAATCATCGTCCCAAAAATGAGACATTCTCAAAAGTGAGACTGTTTCAAGAAATATCATTATATCAGTTTTCCAGCAATGATTAAATTTTAACCAAATTCTTCTGGAAGACCAAAACAAGCATCACAAAATTCCTTTAAATTTTTTCTCATCATTATTTCAATATATACGGTCTTTTATATAAAAAATATCCTCAAAGTTTACGATTTTTTTATATCTTCTACGTTTTTTTTTGTAAATCTTTAACTAAGATTTTAGCTCGTTTTCTATACTTTTCTTTTAAATAGTCACTATCCACTGTTTTCAAATTTTATATAACCCTAAAATTCTCTTTCACCATTTAAATCTGATGGAATTTCAAAAAATTCGAAAAAAATCTTTTCATCTATGACGCCCTTAAAATAATTTTCTGTTTCTTTTTTATAACTTATCAAATTCTTTTTTTCAATTAATTCGAATGGAAATTTGTAATCTCTAGGAAGCACCAAAGAAGCATTATTATTCACCAAATTATTAAGGAGAAGTAACAAGAAAGGCTTTTCATTTTTTGCATTTATATTAACGAATTTAAATTCTTCCAAGTTTATTTTCTTTAGGAAAATTTTTTCTATTTTTTTGATATTCTTTTTTATTCTTTCATCATTAATATAAAGAAAAGTCGGAGGTAAGGCAAAATATTTAAAATTTTCATCATCAATCCATTTTATTTTAATTAAGGCGCCTCTGTCAAACAACTTTCTCATTACTCTGTATCTTCTACTCCTACTGAACTCTTTTTCTAGTAATTCATAATTTTCTGTTAAAAGAAAAAAATAAAGTTTTATTTCGTCCTTTTCAAAGTTTTCTTTTAAAAAATAAAACAAAATCTTTTCAATTATGTCTCTTCTTATTCTTTCCCATTTACTCTGTAAAAACTTTTCATTCATCCTCAACTTTTTTTGTTACCCAATTTATTATCTGATCACATTCTGGACAAAAATATTTTTTATTGGGAATATCTGCTTTCATGAAAACTTCTTTTCCTCTTTTTAAGCATTTTTCACATTTCATAAAAATCAATAAGAATAACTTTTTTATATATTCTTTTTACAATAATTTACTGAATGTTTCAGTTTTTTGCTGAAACTGATTAAGAACAACTAGAAATAAGCAAATTTTATTGCTGAAACAGAGCTGAAACAAATGATAAATTAACAGGTACTGAAACAGAAATTTATTTAAATATTACTTTTCTTTACTTTTTATGGATACTACAAAAGAAAAAATTTTGGAACTTTTTCAAAAAAAAGGTTGCGAGCTCTCAACTAGCGAAATAGCAAATCATGTTTATCCTGTTTTTAATGCGCTTAAATCA
>JAWALV010000008.1:0-18148 GCA_038886595.1 Candidatus Pacearchaeota archaeon
CAAGAAAAATAAATACTTCTAGGCAAACAGTACTTAAAATAAGAAAAAAACTTGAAAACGAAGGTTTTATAAGAAAATATCTTTCATTGACCGACTTCTCAAAATTAGGATTCAATGTACACGCTGTAATAATGTATCGTTGGAAAGATTACTCAAAAAAGAAAGAATTAGATGAGGTTACAAATTTTATAAAAAACCAACCAGAAGTTATTTTGTTTATTAAAGGAGAAGGTATAGGAAATAAAACAGATTTGATAATTTCCATACATGAAGATCTAAAAGATTATGAAAGTTTTATAAGGCGCTTAAAAACATTTTGGAAAGATAATGTGGAAGACTTGGAAATCTTTCTTTCATCGACAGAAGGTATTACAAAAGATTATGACCTTTCTTCTTTTTTAATAAAAAAATTAGAGGGAAAAAGAATAATTTAATTATTTTTCACAAAAATCATAAACTTTATAAATCAAATTATTTTATTAAAAAAATGTTTTATATTGTTACTGTAGAAGACTATGTCAGGGTTGAACCTTCTTTATTTGATTTAAATAGTTTCGAAGCTGTTGAAGAACAATTAAGAAAAACTTATGAAAACTTTCAAGACCGCGATTTAGGAAACGTAATAGATGTTTTAGAAGTGATAAAAGTAGAAGATGGGGTAATTATTCCAGAAGACGGGGCAGTATATTATAAGTCTTTGTTTAAATTAATTGTTTTTAAACCTATTCTTCAAGAATTAGTTTATTGTAAAGTGAAAGAAATAACTTCTTTTGGTGCTTTTATGGATTTAGGCGTTATGGTTGGAATGATACATATCTCACAAACAATGGAAGATTTTGTTTCATTTTCAAAAAGTGGGGCCTTAACAGGAAAAGATACAAAAAGAAGTTTAAATGTTGGAGATAAATGTATAGCAAGAATAGTTGCTATATCACAAAAAACAGAAGAAGTTAAAATAGGTTTGACAATGAGACAGCCTGGATTAGGTAAAATAGAATGGATAATCTCAGATAAAGAAAAAGAAAAAAAAAGAAAAACAAATAAAAAAGAAAAAGAAGAGAAATCGGAAAAGAAAAAATGAAAGAAAAAGCTTGTTTAAACTGCAAAAGAATTTACACTGAACAAAAATGTCCAAATTGTGGAGAAACACAATTTACAAATGTATTTAAAGGAGAAGTAGAAATATTTGAACCTGAAAAATCTATCGTCGCTAAAAAATTAAATATAAATTCAAAAGGAAAGTTTGCAATAAAAATAAAATGAAAATTGAAATTTTGGAAAAAAAGACCAACGACTTACTAAATAGAGAAGAGATTTTAGTTAAAATTGAAAACAAAGTATGTCCAAAGAAAGAAGAAATAATCCAAGCAATAGGTTTAAATCCTGAAACTGCAGTAGTTGAAAAAGTTTTTTCTTCTTTCGGAAGCAAAATCTTTAAGGCAGAAATACTAAACTATAAAACAAAAGAAGATAAAAACAGAATTGAAAAATTACCTGCAAAAGTTAGAAAAAAAATGCTAGAAGAAGCAAAAAAACAAAAAGAAAATAAATCTCTTGCAGGAAATTAAAAATGGGAGTAAAAAAACCAAAGGTAAAAGGTAAGAAAAAACATAAAAATTATCCGACTTCAGAAAAATGGAAATTTTACAAAATAGAAGGTGAAAAAATTATTAGAGATAAATTTTGTCCTCGTTGCGGCCCAGGTATTTTTCTGATGAAAACAAATGAAAGAGTTTATTGTGGAAAGTGTCATTATACTGATTTTATCAAAAAAGATGATATTAAAAATAAAAAATAAAGGAAAAAATATTTATATTAATTGTGAAAAAACAACTTTCTTAAAAGGTTTATTCGGTTTAATGTTTAAAATAAAAAATACCAAAAATTTATATTTTGAAAAAGCAGGAAACATCCATTCACTCTTTGTTTTTAATAAATTCATAGCATTATGGTTAAACGAAAAAAACGAAGTGATTAGAATTGATTTAGTAAAACCTTTTAAATTTTTAATAGAAAAACCGAAAGAAGCAAAAAAACTTATAGAAATACCTTTTAATGAAAAAAATAAAAAAATAATAAACAATATATTAAATAATTAAGTAAAGCCACCTCCGAGAATCGAACTCGGGACCTTTACCTTACCAAGGTAACGCTCTAACCAACTGAGCTAAGGCGGCTTTTCTCTTTATTTTTTATAAATTTTTTTCTTTTAAAAAATTATTTAACTCTTCCATTACTTCCTTACCACTAACCCTTCCTTTGAATTTTGACATTATTAAACCCATATAGGCATTTAAAGATAAAGAGGGTTTCTCTTTTATTATTTTTTCTATCTCTTCTTTTAAATCAATTTTTTCTTTTCTCAAAGCATCCTCTAATTTCTCACCTCTAGCTATTTTAGTTAGAATAATTTTAACATCATTTTCAGAAATTGTCTTTCCTACTTGAGAAAGAATAGATTCTAAAACTTCGAGCGAAAATTTTTTTTTCAAATTTAAAAGATCTATTTTTTCTTTGACAGAAATTTCTCTAGGATAAACACATAAACAATTAGCTACTATTTTTGGGTTTTTTAAAACATTTATTAAATATTTATAATCTTCTAATACATTATCTTCTGAAATTAATTTTATTAATTGTTCGTTTAGACCTTGTTCTTTAAGAAATTTTATTTTTTCTCTTGGAAGCTCTGGCAATGTTTTTTTAACTTCTTCTAAAAATTCCCTAGTTATCTTTAAAAGAGGTAAATCTGTTTCTGGATACATTCTAGCTTCACCTGGCATCGGTCTCAAAAAACTTGTTGTTCCATCTTTATTAGCTCTTCTAACCTCTGTTCTACAATTTCCTTCCTTGATACACTTTATTTGTCGCTCAATTTCTTTTATAACTGTTGTTTCCATAACATCTGGATCCTGAAAACCTTTTATCTCTACCCTTTTAGATCCTTTTATAGAGATGTTTAAATCTTGTCTTATTGTACCTATACCTCTCTTAACCTTACAAGCACGTAAAATTTCTCCTATTTTTAAAGCAGTTTCTTTTATTTGCGTAGGTGTCTTTAAATGAGGTCCTGTTGATATTTCAACAAGAGGAATTCCCAATCTGTCTAATTTATAAGTTTTTGAATTTTCGTTCTCGGAATTATCACCAGGTCTAGCAGAATCCTCTTCTAAAAAGACAAAATCAATCTGAATATTACCGAAAGAAGTTTCAACAAAACCATCATAACCTAATAAAACAGTTCTTTGAAATCCTGAGGTATTGCTACCATCGATAACAGTTTTTCTCATTATTTGAGTTAAAGGAAGAATTTTACAATTTAATAATAAGGCTATATGTAAAGCAATTTTTAATGCTTCCTTATTTATTTGATGAGGCGGTTCTTCATCTAATTCAACTAAACAATTAGTATCGAAAAATTCATAAACAAATTCTAAGTTTTTTTGTTTTTCGTGCAAAACAGCCTCATCAATCTTACCAGACTCTCCACTAACAGGATTTAATCTTCTCTTTACTCTAAACAAAGGTTTATCGCTTCTCAATATAGATGGGCAAGAACAGAATAATTTATTTGTATCTAATTGCTGATGTATTTCTAACCCTGCTTTTAAGCCTAATTTTTCGTAATCGAATTTCTCCATAATTATAATTAATTATCCCAAAAATTTTTTTCTATATATACCTTTTCCTTTTTAATAGGATAAATTACACTTGTTAATTCTTCTGGTTCGAACCAAAGTTGTATTTCTCTTTTTGCGTTTTCTTCAGAATCAGAAACATGTATAACATTTTCGAAAACATTTGTTTTTGAGTTGATTCTTCCATATTTACCTCTTATTGTTGTAGGCTCTGCCTCTTCTGGATTTGTATGGCCTGCAAGATTTCTTATTTTTTCTATACAATTTTCTCCCTCATAAACTAATGCTAAAACCCTATTTGTATGATAATGACCTTGAATATATTTTAGACTATCTTCAAAAACCTTATTACCTTTTTCTTCTCCAAATTTTTTTATTAATTTATCCCTTAGTCCAAAATAATGTTGCTCTGCCAATTCCTTAGAAACTGAAACTATTTTTGCACCTACTATCTTTGCTCTACTTTCTGATAGACAACTTATTATATTTCCGGTTAAAGATTTTGCTAAACCATCAGGTTTTATTAAAACCAAACATTGCTGAAGCTTTTTCATTTTAATAAGAAATTTTGTCTTTTTCTTTTGTCTCGAAATGCCTTATTTCAAAAAATAATGGAGGATATATTTTTTTAATTTTGTGAGCTATATCTTTCTGAATATCTTCTTTAATTAAAAGATCGCAAATTTCAACAAATTTTTTTTCTGCAAAGGATTCAATAATAATCTCTTTTACTTTATCTCTCAAAGCTTTTCTTAAAGAACGTGAAACTTTTCTTCTTGTGATTAAAATAAACTTTACTTTTGATAATACGTCTTTGCATTGAACATCAAAAGAATCTTCGACGTAAGAAGTCCTATTCCTTAAAAATTTTACTATATAATTCCTTAAAACAATAATTTTTCTAGGAAAAGCAATAAAATTTCCTTCATTATTTTCCCTAACAAAAAAGATTATTTCTGTCGCTTTTCCTTTTAATTTTTTTGAAATATCTAATTTTATACTTTTATTTAAAATAATCTCTTTATCTCCTAAAACGCTTACCTTCTCTTTAAACAAAGGAATTTCGATATCTGTAAATTTTTTTCTTAATGCCATCTTATTCTAGAACTATTTTACCGCTCCTTTTTCCTTTTTTTTGAGGTTTAGATTTTTTACAAACAGAACAAGTGTACAAAATATTTGTTTTTTTAGTTGTTTTTGTTTTCATTTTCCATTGAGTTATAGGTGGTTTAGACCATCTACCTTTATTTCCAATCCCTCTAGCTCTTCCTCTCTTTGCAGCTCTTTGTTTTGATCCTCTTTTTAAAGAACCTCTCTTACCTGAACTGGTTATTAGTTTAACTTTCTGTTCAGTAACTTTTTTACAAAAAGGACAGTATCTTTTTATTGTTTTCGGAATCTTCATAAAGAAAGAGAAGATTTTTTATTTAAAAACTTTTTGTTTAAAAAATCTTTAATAAAAAGTTAGTTTTTTATACTATAAAAATATCTTTCTTTTTGAGGGGATGCCGGAGTGGTCAAACGGGACAGGCTTAGGACCTGTTGGCTTTTGCCTGCGGGGGTTCGAATCCTCCTCTCCTCATTAAATTTTTAAACAAATAAATCTAATTTATAATATGAAAAAAGACGAAAAAGGAATTACAGCAGATAAAGATGACTTTTCAGAATGGTTCTCTGAATTAATGATAAAGGCAGAGCTTGCAGATTATACAGAAGTTTCTGGTTGTATGGTTTATAGACCATATGCCTATGAAATGTGGGAAAAAATTAAGGAAGAAACAGATAAAAGATTAAAAAAATTCGGAGTAAAAAATTGTTATTTTCCTCTTTTCATACCTGAAAAATTTTTAAACAAAGAAAAAGAACATGTAGAAGGTTTTTCTCCTGAAGTTGCTTGGGTTACTGAAGCTGGAAGTTCAAAACTAAATGAAAAATTAGCAGTAAGACCAACTTCAGAAACAATCATGTATCCTTCTTTTTCTAAATGGATTAGAAGCTGGAGAGATCTTCCTTTAAGACTAAATCAATGGAACAATGTTGTTCGTTGGGAATTTAACCATCCAGTTCCCTTTTTCAGAGGTAGAGAATTTCTGTGGAATGAACTACATACTGCTTTAGAAAGCGAAGAAGAAGCACTTAAAGAAGGTAAAGAGATTATCGAAGCTTATAATGATTTATGCGGAAAATTTTTAGCTCTTTATGGTGTTATTGGAAGAAAAACAGAAAAAGAAAAGTTTGCCGGCGGAGTTTCTTCATGGAAAATTCATTTTATTTTGCTTAATGGAAAATGTGCTGAAGGACCTTGCTTTCACTATGACGGACAAAATTTTGCAAAAGCCTATGATATAAAATTTTTAGATAGAAATGGGAAAGAACAATATGTCTATCAAAATACTTATGCTATATCAACAAGAATGTTGGGGGTTATGTTTGCGATTCACTCCGATGATAAAGGTTTAATTTTGCCTCCTTCAATAGCACCATACAAATTTGTTATTGTTCCCATAATTTTTGAGAACAAAAAAAAAGAAGTTTTAAATTTTTGTAATAAAATAAAAAAAGAACTAGAAGAATTTAGCCCATATCTAGACGATAGAGAAAATTACTCTTCTGGTTATAAGTTTAATGAATGGGAACTTAAAGGGGCTCCTCTAAGATTAGAGGTTGGTCCTAAGGAAATAGAAAGTGGTGAGGTTGTTTTATTTAGGCGAGATAACTTAGAAAAGAAAAAAATTAAAACAGAAAAATTAAAATTAGAGATTATCAAAAATTTAGAGGATATACAAAAAAAGCTTTATGAGAAATCTAAAAAATTATTTGAGAGTAGAGTCGTTGAATCAAATAATTTAGAACAACTAAAAAAAGCAATAGTTAATAAAAAAATTTCTATTGTGCCTCTTTGCAAAAACCAAGAATGCGAGGATTGGATAAAAGCAGAAACCAGGGGAGCAAAAACTTTATGGATTGAAGAAAAAAGAAAAATTAAAGATGAAAAATGCATAATTTGTGGAAAAAAAGCAGATTATTTTGTTTATGTTGGAAAAACTTATTAAGATAAAAGATGTTAAAGAATTGTTAGATTTTAGAAATCAGAATAATTTTAATATTTATTAGATTATTAATTTTTTATTAAACTTAACTCAAACACTCTTCAACTGTCTGATAAGTTAAACACTTCTTAGGAGCTCCTGGAGATAGTTTTCCACCTATAATTTTATGTAGAAAAATTTCACTTCCTATTATGTTTGTTACTTGATAAATATCTCCTTTATACTTTATTTCTGCTTTTTTATTAAAAACTTCCAGTTTTTTATTTCTATCGTCAGGAACTTCTTCTCTTTTAGCATCTTCTCTTTTAATCTCTGTTTGTGTTAGAGCAGGAGCTTCTATCTTTACTGAATTAAAATTAGCAAGTATATCAACAATTCTCAAATAAAGAAGCGTTTTCAAATAATGAGCTTCTGCTTGTAAGAAATCAAATGCTCCTTCTTTCTCAACTTTTGAAATATTATCTATAATTGGTTTTATCTTATAATCAATATCCTCATTTGTTTTAATAGATAAATCACTTATCATTGTTTTAATATATGTTAAAATTGCTCTTGTTTCTTCTTCTGTCATTGCTGTTGAGATTAAGTTTGGATTATTTATAACTTCTTCTGCCTTTTTCACAGTACCAACCATTCCTAAAAGACTTATTGTATTCTGATTTATACTATCTTTGCTAAGCCAGCATTTGATATTTGTATTTCCACAATAACCTACAATCTTCCATTTTGTTTCTTCAGAAGTTCCTTTTCCCGGATTTTCACTAGAGCATACCCTTACTATCCCCATTCTATAAAGTTCTGGTTTTACAGATGATTGAACACCTTCTTGCACATTAAAAGAAGAAGTTAAACCAGCTATTGATGAACTACCAGAAACACATTGAGATTCTGTTTCTATTCCTGTTTTTTCTGCTTCCTCTCTTGCCTGCATTTTCGCCAAATAATCTAATCCAACATCAGAAGTTACTTGTTTAAAACCACAATACTCTCTTTCGTTTATTTGAACACAAAGCTGCTTATATCCAGAAGGTGCTGTAAAATCTTTTGATTCTGAAACATAACCCCCTCTTTGTATTATACCGCTACCTACCAAAACTTGTGGATAGCTTTGAGAAACAGATGAAGCAGGAGGATCTCTCAAATAAACACTATATCTCCCCGATTGATCATTTCCAGCATAAATATGATAAAGAACTTTGTATTGAGAAGTTGGCGGAACAGTTGCTTCTGTGAAAGGAATCTCTGAAAACTCTGCGTAAAATTGTGTTGGAGATTCTGGCTTAAATAATTGATCTAAAGCTTTTCCTTTCGTTGGAAATGAAGTTCCTATAAAAGACCTGCAAAACTCTGAACCAAACTCTCCGATGTCTGAATATGAAAATATTCTAAAAGAAGTTTTTGCATAGTTATTTTTAAAGTAGTTCATGCTTTCTTCCACGCTTTCCCATGATTTTTGGAACGTTAAATATTCGCCACCTCCTCTTGGTCTTCCCAATGAACTAGGGTCATTCATAAACTCAAAAATTCTTGGAACTATATTTTTCATAAAAGGCTGCGCATTTCTCCAGAAAAATTCACAAGTATAAACAGCTGTGAAATAATCACAAACACCTAAATATTTACCAGTTTTTTTAGCTTGATCTATGCAATTATATTGTGCTCTCAATATTGAAAGATAAGCATCGATACCTGCATGAACTCCAGTTAAACAAATTGGAATAACAACACCTCCTTTTGTAGGGTTTCCAAAATTTGGGAGACATAAAATTAAACTTCCAGCAATTCCAGAAGCAATGACATTATCAACGGGCGCTTTTCCTCCAAAATCGCATCTTGAAGGTGGACAAACAACAGGATCACAAACATTAAATAAAAGGTTACAATCAGTAGGAGACATGAAATCATAACATTCTTGTCCAGGTCTATCGCTGAAAAATTCTTCTCCGACCTTAGCTTTTACTAAACCCCTTTTTGTCTTTATTAAAATTTCCTTCGCTCCATTTTTCACATCATTGTATTGAGAAGCTGCCTGTCTTATTGCTTCTTGCGCATCTTCGGCCAATCTTAAAACTTCCGAAGACAACATTTCGCTACAACCACCAAATCTTCCAACCTTGTCGTAATTATTTACATCAAAACTTTGACAAATATCGTCGCCGCCCATGTTCTCTTCTCTTCCATTTGGTCCAACATTACAAATATAGAAAAATCTTGGAAGACCTGCTTCAGTGTAACCTTTTGCTTCAGAAGAAAACAACTCTCCCTGACTTTGAGAAACTCTCACATACCAACCTTCTTTTTCATCGAAAGGAACAATTGCAGGCATGCCTTTAGCATAAGAACTTGTAAAATATCTAACTCTTGGTCCTTTGTATTGGTTTTTGCAATTCCCTCCGTCAATAAATCTTAAGGAAGAAAGTTCTGCTTTTAGATCTCCGTCATTATCAATATTTATTTTCTCCCATCCTCCGCCAGATTTTTCCTTATAAATATCATCTAATTCAACTTTAAACTCTGATTTTTCATTTTCAAAAGCATGAGTCAAAACGACTAACAGAGTTCCGTTCTTTCTTGTATTTATAAGCTCAATTTTCTTCCCCCTTCCTACTACATCACTTTCTCTAAGATAATCGCTCTTTAAGCCTGTTGAGGAAAACCTTTGAACTTCTTGAGTTGAATGAACTCTAAAATTAGATAAATTTTCAGCTCTAACAATTATATATTTTTGTAATTGATTATTTAACTCTCTCTGTCTGTCTTCTTCTATCTTTAATTTCGCAATACCAATAATTGAATCATTTAATTTTCTGTCAATTCCTTCTGTCAAATAAGAAGAACCAACTGAAGAAGGAATATTTTTCTTTATTAAATAATTTCTAATTTGGGCCCAAGTTGTTAAATCCTCTCCTTTTATATCTTTTCCATTAATACTTCCCACAAGAACATTTTTATTTGTATTTCTCCACTCGTCTATTGTTTTGTATTTCTTTAACTCTTCATTTGATTTTTTTATTGCTTCTGTATATGCATTAACATCTTGTTCTATTAATGGAGCCATTTCGGAATAACATCTCGCTCTTGCAACCTCTTTATTTCCACTTTTGTATCTATCATCATTAATGCACATTTCCCTATAAATCTGCATAACTTCTTTTCTTGCAATCGCTTTTCCACTAAATCCTTCGATAAGATTTTTTATTTGTAAACCAACACCAGCAAAAAAACAAGATTTTTTCAAACCTTCAACTACTTTCCCTAAATTATCTCTTTTTTCTTCCCATTTTTTTATTGTTTCATTGAGTCTTTTTAGTTTTTCTTCCGATTTATCTGGATTTAGTTGAAATAATCTTTTTTCTACACCTACTCTAAAACTAAAGTTTGCTTCGCTTCTTATATTCCGTTCTTCAGGAATCAAAGTTATATGTACACTTCTTTTTATTTCAATATTGTCAACCAAGACATTATATCTTCCTTCATCTATATTAATTGAATCTTCTTTTTCTAAAGAAAATCTTCTATCGATTATCTTGTAATCTTTACCATCCCTTTTATTTTCTTCTATAAAAAACTTAATTTGTACATAATCTTTCGTTATTTTTTCTATAACAAAATAATCTTCCTTATTTATGCGTCCTCTTAAAGTTAAATTAGCCTGTAAGTTTTCTGTTACGTAATATTTTATATTATCAATATAAATTTCTGCTTTTTTATCTTCAGGGTTTTTCTTTGAAAAGCTTAATAAAGTTATAGGTATTAATTTTCCATTAACTTCTACTAAAGAAGCCGAATTTTTTCTGTCATAAACTCCAGAATTCTCTAAATCTCCTCTTATTTTTGTTACACTTTTAGAATCTGGAAATCTCTGCAAAAAATCTTCTCTTAGAGAATTTAGTTCTGGCAAATTTTTAACATCTAAATTAACCAATTTTTCCATAATCGCTAATCTTTCTAGATAAGCTCTTTCAGAATATCTTGTTCCAGTTTCATCTTTTACTCCCTTGTATAATTGATAAAGCTCCTTCAATGCCTTCTCGTTTTTTTCAAAATAATTGTCTATATCCTTTTTCAATTCATTATTCAAACTTTTTTTTAAATCTGAAGAGGATAAAATCTCATCTGATAAAACAATATTATTAAATTTTATGTTTTTTCCATTAAGATTTATTGAATCTTCTATGAACAACAGAGCAAATCCTTTTTCGTTTCTTAAACCAGTGTATCTCTCAACACTTTTAATAAATTCTTCTTTATTAGAATATTCTATTTCTTTAACATCTACCTGTCTTAAAGCATCTCTTATTCTCTTTATTTTTCCTATATCAAGTTCTCTATTACTTTCCTCAGAAACTAAAACAACAAAAGCTCTTTCTTCACCATTTATTTTTGAATTAGACTTCTCTACTGAATAAGATATATACCATGAGTTATATCTTCTATCACCTTCCAAAAATTTTTCTCCAACTTCAAAAATTTTCCAAGAGTTTTCTATAGTAATGTTTGGCTTATAAGCACTAGAAAGAATTAAATAAAAATCTTTTCCGCCACAATTTATTCTGACATAACCAACTTCGTTAGAATTTATTGAAATATCTCTTACAGAACATCTTCCATTTAAAATTCTTGAATTCTTTCTTACAGAAATTATTTCATCTCCAACTTGCAAAATAGCACTGTCTTCTACTCCATCAACTGAATTTAGTCTTGCTCTTACTCCCGCCATACAATAAAATCCTGGCAAATATATTAAATCGCTGATTTCTCCCTCTTTTAATGTTAAGACTCTGTAGGGTCTCTCTTTATTATCAACATAAAGAGCTATTCTTGCCTTATCTTTTTCAATATCTAATAATCTTAAAGACATTCGTCCATTCCAAAAACTAGAAAATCTAGATTCTGATCCCCAATCTTCATCACTAACAACCTCTAAAAAAAACTCTGATTTTCCTAAACCAAAAGTTTGTTCTGCATCATAAACTAAGTTTACAGTTGCATTTCCACTAATCCATTTTGTTATTGCGCTCTCGTTTGGTGTTTTCTTAAGGATTATAACTGCATAACCTATTTCACTTGCTAAGGGTCCTTCTAAAGGATTGTTATTTAAACTCCTATAAAAAGTGCTAGCTCCAGCTCTTGCTGGATAAAATCTTATACCAGCAATTTCTCTAGGGTAATTTCCTTTAAAACTTATTGACCTTATAGATGAAACTTTAATTAAAGGATTTAATTGAATTGCTACCAACTTACAAAAAACAGGTACATTTTGTTCTGCAAGTAAATCGCTTCTAACAACAGGAGGAGTGCAACCACCGGGAGGAATTAAAACAACAAAATCTGTTGCTGCCTCGCATTTTCCTTCTTGCATATCTTTTAAAATAGGCCAAAAATCCCCGATATCTGTTGGATCGGTAAAGGCAGAAAATGAAGGATATTCTTGTACGTTATTGAAGTTTCCGTATAAATTAACAGGATTTGAAAAAGATTGTGCATTAGCAAAAAAAATAAATAAATTAAAGAACAAAATAAAAAATATTGTGTTCTTCATCTCACAAACTCTAATAAAATAGCAGAGTCCTCCAATTTAATATAATTTTCACTTACATCATCTAAACTTCTAGGCTCTTGGAATAAAGGAACTACTATATTTAATTTTTTTGAATTTTTTAAATTAGATTCTGTTAAATATTCAACACTAGAACCGCCTCCGATTAAAACATTACTTACTTTTTGCTCTGGAAATACTACTTCGACACAGTTTTTCTTTGTTGAGTCAAATAAAAGACCTCCTAATCCAGAAGAAGGTATTTCAAAACATCTTTTGTCTGTGTAAGAGGGTATTATTAAAGAAGAATTTGAAAAAACCATAACTTTAACATCGTAAAAACCTTCTACTAAATCAACATCTGTCTTTTCTGGATAACTCAAAGAAATAGAATAATCTTCCCCTTGAAAAATTATAATAGCATTGCCTCTTATATTTCCTAAATCCAAATTAATTCTGTGTTTCTTCTTTAAAATAATTTCTAATGAATTTTGCTCATTAGTAGAAACAATTGAAGATGAGGGAGAATAACCTTCTGCGCTCGCTTCTATGATTGCATTCACACATTGAGGAACTTTTTTATTTAAAATAGATGCTCCTGAATAAATCTTAGTTCTTCCTAAATAACAAGTGTTGTCTAAACAAGATATTCTTACATCCGCTTCAATAGGTTTGCCTTCTAAATCCGAAACCTTTATTGAAAAGTCTTGAATAGAGTTTTTGCATATGTCAATATCGCTTCCTTCGTAGTTATCAGTATAATTTCTTTCTTTTATTTGATTTTTTTCTATAATTGCTATAATGGGAAATTGGAAGAGTTCTTTTTCATCATAAATTTGAATTAATACAGGTACTGCTACATCATAGACTAAATGATAAGGAACATAACAAAAACCAAGAATACCCATACCTGCATTTAGCCCAACTGGTTGAGCAACATTATCTCCATAAATTTTTATTTTTGTTGGCCAATTAGGAGAGTACATAAATTGAACATTGAAAGGGATATTCTCATTAATAACAACATCGAAATAGTTTTGTTTTTTATCTTTAATTTTTAAATAAGCTAAGTTATTGGAAAAATAAATAGAAAGGTTTTTTCTTATTTCATCGAAATTAAAAAACAAAGGAGAACATGTCAACTCTACACCTGTAGTCGGTGCATACAATTGTAAACTATCCATTAAATAACTTTCTAAAAAGTTTTCATTTTTTTGTTTTTCATAAATTTTCTTGGCTAATTCATACATTCTTCCCATATTTGTTTTAATAGAAAAATCTTTTTTTGAGATAGAAAAAGACTTATCCTCTTTAACAATCCTTATGTTTTGAGTTAAAGAAACATCTAATCTATCGTTTTTTAACCTAACTTTTATAGATGATGGTCTCTCATAATCGGCTAAAATTCCTCTTTCTTCAATATCTTTAAAATCACATCTTTCTATATTTTTTAAAATATAATTTTCTATTTCGCTTTCTATTTGAGATTTGGTAGGAACATTTTCTCTAAATAAATTATTTCCACTAACATAAAACCAATAAGGGATGGGAGAACTAAAAAAATTCAGTTCTGATGAAAAGGGCATGTAAGGGGAACCTTTATAAAAATCATATTTTTCTATAAAACCGCCTCTTGAAGAAGAAACAGAAACTGCCTCATAAGCTAAGTTAATTAAACATTTTTCATAATAATCATTTACTATTAAAAAATCTGAGTCTTTATTACTCTCCACATTTATAAAATTTTTATATAAAAAAAAAACAAGAACTCCTAAAACTATAATAACACCTAAAATTATAAACAAAGTCAACTGCCCTCTCTTAGATCTCATAAAAAATGAAAGAAAAAAAGGTTTAAAAAAGTATCTATAAAAAGAATAAAAATAAAAAAAATAAAGGGGAAAAACCCCTTCATTTAATAATAGCTTGTTTCTATCTCTTCAACTTTTTTTTCATTTCTCTTGAACAATAGAACAATGAGTACTACTAATAAAATTACAAAGATTACTGCCAAAACGATTGTTAAACCAATAGTCCATCTTTCAGCTGTTGAAGCTCTAACTACATTAGCTACAAAATTAACTTGTTGTCCATCTACATTAACTGAGAAACCATATCTTCCTTCTTCTGCTCTTTCTTTAGCCTTTACGACTACCTTAATAGTTTGAGAAGTTTGTGGTCCAACAGAAACAACTGAAGGAGCAGAAACTTCTAGAGCAGAATCATAAGAAGTTATTATTGGAAACACTCTTATTTTATTATCTGCATTAACTATTGTTAGTTCATAATTAGTTGTTTCTCCTGCATATAAATCTTGGCTAGTAGTTGAAGATATTATTGTTGTTGTGGACTTTTGTGTTCTTATTTCAACATTTCTTCTTTCAACTCTTCTTGAATCATAGTTATAAGTTGTTATAATCATTTCATATACTCCTGGTCTTGCGTTTTCAGGTATATGTAGATTTAAAACTTTTGAGGAAGCATCGTCTCTATCACAATTAGAGTTTTGACATTCTACTGCAACTAAATCATTCAAGTAAGCTTTCGCATAAGCTCCTATTGAAGGTATAGAAACTGTAACATAAACATCTTCCGCATCTTCAAAACCTGTATTCTTTACAACTACCATTACTGGTAAAATAGAACCAGCTTCAACTACTGGATTATTATCGACAGAGAGTAGTCTTAACTCATAAGCTTCTCTTTGTATCCATATAGGATATGTAATTATTGTTTGATTTACAGAATCTTCTATTGTTACTCTTAATGTATATGGTTCGTTTGTTGTCTCTAATCTTGAGGGCATTCTCAAATTAAGTAATTCTGTATACATAAGGTCTTTTATTAAAGATAGTCTTCTAGTTGAAGTACTTATCTCTTCGCTTCCTCCTAACCATACTCTTATTCTAGCGTCTTTTGCATCACTATCTGCTCTAAAAACTATTTTTACAGGCACGGTTTCTCCAATATAACCTACAATATTTTGATTTGAACTAGTTAGTTCTACATCTTTGAAATAAACACTGACATCTCTAGCTATCTCTGCAGCTGTTGCATTTGCTAAGACAAAAATTGTCAAAGCTATTGCAAACAATAATATTGTTTTTTTCATTTTGTTTTTTTACCTAATTTAGTTAAATAATCAAAATTTATTGCCTTTTTAAATCTTACTATTTTGTTGTAACTTTAAAATGGCGAAAAATTTAAAAAGGTATACTATAGTATAATATAGTATAAAAGATATTATCAATAAAAAGGAGTAAAAAATGGCAAAAAATACAACAACTCTAAAACTTGAAAAAGAAACAAAAGAAAGACTGGAAAAGTTAAGAGAACACAAAAGAGAAACTTACGATGACATTATAAGAAAAATTCTTTTTGTCTTAAACATGGTAAGAGAAAGTCCTGAGAAAGCAAAGGCAATACTAGAATTTATTGATGAAAAAAGAAGAAGAATGTTCGAAACAGAAATAAAAATAAAAAATGAATTAAATAAAAAAGAAAATGAGAAAAAAAAAATTAAGAACTGAAAAAATATATGGAATAGAAAACATAAGAGAAAGATCCATAGTTCTTGAGAAATATCCTTTGTATAGGCCTTCAATAGAATTTGTAGAAGAAATTAAAAAATCATTTGAAAATTATAAACTCTATGGTTTCTTAGAAAAATATGTCTTCAGAGAAATAATATACATGGTAAGTGCAAAAAATGAAAACATACTATTATTAAAAAATAGATTTATTTATAGTTTTTCTTATAATTTTTTTTCTGAGCAAAAAACAAGTTGTTTTTTAGTGACTACCATTCCTTCTTATAAGTTTAATTTTGTTTTTGGTAAAAATTTAGAAAGTTTTTTAAAAAGAAATGAATTTTTACCTACGCACGTTTTTATTAATGATAAATATTTCAGTATAAAATATTAAAATGGAAAAAGAAAAAATTTATAGTTTAAAACTAGAAAAAATATTAGGAATTGAAAAAGTTGAATCAGCATCTTTATTATTAAGATTTTGCCCCAACTACTCTTTTTCAATGTTATTTTATGAAACGATGAAAAATTGCTTGTATAATTATAATTTTGATATTGAAGCTTTAGAAAAAAATTCTACTATATTTTTAGAAGGAAATAAAAGAAGATTGGTATGTACAAATGCGGATAAATTTTATTTAGGTTATAGTAAAGAACCTAGAAAAATAATATTAATTATGGCTAGAGCTGAGAGATTACCTCAATTTAAACCAGATATAATACTTGGAAGAAAAAAAAAGAAAGATTTGGTTCCACTAGAATTACTCTTAGACAATGATATATATTTAATTAATTATAATTATGATATTTTTGGAGCTAATTGGCCAAAAAAAATGAATCAATAAAAAAAAATATAAAACAAAAATTCTTGTAAAAAGTATGAAAAAATACAAAATTGCTCATGAAAATTTGTTCAAAAAAAGTAAAAAAATAAATAATATAAGTATAAAAGGTTATGATTTTGATGAAGGATTAGATTATTCAAAATTATTGGATTCTTATTTAACCACTGGAGGACAAGCTACCAATTTTTCTAAAGCTGTTGAAATAATGAAAAAAATGAAAAAAAATAGAAGTTTTATTTATCTTGGTTATACATCAAATATGATAACAACAGGTGTAAGAGAAACAATAAAAGCTTTAGTAAAAAATAAAAAAGTTAATTATTTAATAACAACAGCTGGTGGAATAGAAGAAGATTTCATAAAATGCTTGGGTGATTTTAAACTTGGAGATTTTAGTTTAGAAGGAAAAAAACTTAGAGAAAAAGGAATAAATAGGGCAGGAAATATACTAATTCCTAACAACCTATATATTAAATTTGAAAATTTTGTATTCTCTGTATTAGAAAAAAATGAAAAATACATTAAAACCCCTTCTGATCTAATTATTTTTTTATCGAAGGAAATAAAAAATGAAAATTCTGTTTACTATTGGGCTTATAAAAATAATATAAAAGTTTATTGTCCAGCCTTAATGGATGGAAGCCTAGGAGATATTATTTATTTCTATAAAAATTATAAAAATAAAAAATTTTCTTTGGATATTGTTAAAGATACTGAAGAATTTAATAATTCTTCCATAGGAAAAGAAAGAACGGGAATAATAATAATTGGAGAGGGAATTGTAAAACATAGTATTTGTAATTGTAATTTATATAGAAATGGGGCAGATTATGCAGTGTATATAAATTCACAGCAAGAATTTGATTGTTCTGATTCTGGAGCAAGACCAGATGAGGCAGTTTCTTGGGGGAAAATTTCAACTAAAGGAAAAGCAGTTAAAATTTTTGCAGACGCTACTCTTATTTTTCCACTGCTAGTTGCAAAAGCCTTTTTTGAAAAAGAATAGATTTATTAATACCTAAATTAACAATCTTTTATGAAACTAAAGGAATTTTATAAAAAACTAGAAAAAAAAGATTTCTTCAAAAAATTTACCAAAGAAAACCAAGATGTTTATTTAATTTCAGTTTTTTGTATTATAACTAAAAATGAGAAAGAAAGCGATAAAATAGCTTTTAATTTCTATTCTCCCTTAAAAAAAAGATTTTTTTGTTCGGAATATCCTTTTTATGAAATAAAAGAGTTAGAAGAAAGGGAAATAAATGAAAAACCCTTGGCTCTTGAAAAACTTAAAGTAGATATGGAAGATTTATTAGAAAAAGTAAATAATTTGTCAAAAGATAAAAAACAAACAAAAATAATAGGTTTTTTATTAAATAAAGGGTGGAAAATAAGGGTTTTTTATAATGACTTATCTCTAAAAAAAATTGACCTGGATTTAAATGGAAATATTGAGAATATTGAGGAAGCTAACTTAATAAATAATATAAACAATTAAATAAAAATAAATTTAAAATAATTTTATAAATCTAAAATAAGAAAAATG
>JAWALV010000009.1:0-17732 GCA_038886595.1 Candidatus Pacearchaeota archaeon
CAAGAAGAAAATGGTGCTATTTTTCAAGCTAGTCTTATGGAAAAATTAGGAATAGGAAAAGTAGGAATAACCAGAATACTAGATAAATTGGAAGCAAAAGATTTGATAGAAAGAAAAAGAAGAGGAATGAATAATATTGTTATCTTAAAATGAATGAAACTAGTTTCATCAAAGAATTTATAATGCATAATTAATTATTAAAAACAAATAAATTGGAGGTAAAATAAAATGAATAAAATATTAATTGGTTCGATAATTGCAGTTTTATTAGTGGCGGCTTTTTTTGTAACGGCTAATGTAATAGAAAAAGACAATAGTAACAAAAATAACCAAAATTGTGGATCAGAATTTTGCTCTGGAAAGAACAGAGATGTTTCTTGTAATTGCAGCTCTCCTATATGTGGAAGTAACCAGGGAAAAACATGTTCTTGTGGAAAAAGATAAAAATAAACTATAAGTCAAACCTGTTTTTTTTATTTTTTTTATATTCTTTTTTATTATCACCAATATTCTCTATATAATATATTCTAGAATTTAAAAAATCAAGATAAAATTCTAAAAAAGACTCTATTAGAGGATATGGGAATTCAACAAGGTTAATTTTATAATAATTACAAAAATTTATGACTTCTGCCCTGACTTTTGTCTTTATACCTTTTTTTGTATGTGAATAACTAAAACAAACATATTTTAAACAATCTTCTTTTCCATTGGATAATAAATGTAAATAATCCCAAGAATCTTTAACATCATTAATTAGTTCTAAAAGGTTTCTATTTCTTTTATTTTGGCTCATAAAAAAAACAATAAAATTTATTTTAAAAAAATTTGTATAGAGAAACATATTTAAAACAGAATAACATTAAAATTTAAAGTCCCGTCGTCTAGCGGTCAAGGATAGCGCGCTCTGGCCGCGCTGGCCCAGGTTCGAATCCTGGCGGGACTATTTTCTGTAAAAACAGCCGGATTTTAAATTAAGAATTGATGCATGCATTATAATAATCGTTTAAGTAGAAAACTTTTGAATTCATTTTAATTAATTTATTTAAAGTTCAAATAAATTAGTCTATTAATCATCATTATAAAATCCATATCTTTGTTTTTAGATGTTTCTCTCAAAAACTAACTTGTACAAAGAGCGCTAACTTCTGTTTTGGAAGTATTGCATTTCTGCCCGGCTAAACATACATTGTATATTGTAGTAGTATTAATGCATTTGCAAGGAGCATTATTAACAATTCCGCTGCCATCAGAAGGATCGCAAATATTTACCAAAGTATTATAATAGTTTTTACACTTTTGCCCGTTTACCATGAAGTTTTCAGCATCTCTAAAATTCATAGAAGAAAGAGCCCGTTGACAAACTCTTGACATAAAATCTTCTTCTTGTCTATTCCCTTCATTTTCACATTTTTTATCTATTATTTTATCTTCTATTCCTTCACTAACTGCCCCTTTCTTTATGTTATTATCAATATAATAACAACTTACAATCATTTCACCACCCGCCTTAAGATTTACTCTTTTCTCTGAATTACAATAAGAAATTGCTTGTCTTTGAATTTCTAATCTACATGCTTCAACAGCAATAGTCACTGTTGGATCTCCAGCATCAACTATGTTTCCAGCAGTTCCAAAAAACTTCCACGAAAAATAAACTACAAGACCAGCAACAACTAAGGCAAGAATTATAAAGATAATTACATTAGATTCTTCTGCCCCTTTTTTGTTTCTTAACATAGTAAATAAAAATAAAAGGTATTTATAAATCTTTCTTTAACAATAAAACTTAAAACTATATTATTTAATATTTTCTTATGGAAAAAGAAATTCTTTCTTTCTTAGAAAAAGAGAATTTAAGATTATTTGAAAGAACAAATAAAAAAATAGAAATTAATAAAAGCTTCAAAACAAAAGAAGCTAAATTAATAGCACAAAAAACACTAAATTTTCTATATTGTAATTTTTATTTTGAAAACACAAAAAACTTGTTTAATTTTTTTATAAATGAAAACTATGTTGAAAAAATTAAAAATAAACAGGAATTCTTTAAATCAATAAAAAAAGAAAATAGAGATTTTCTAATAAAACTAAAAAAACCAAAGCCCTTTTGGTACCCTAAATACGAAGTTTTAGTTGTTACTGAAGACGAAGAAACATTCTTAAAATTACAAGATTTAGATTGCCCTGTTTCTTTAATCAATTCTGAGAGAGATTTGGCAGATTTAGAAAAATATGATGTAATACAAGTAATTGGCTGTGAAAATTTTTCTGAAATTCTGGAGAGATTACCTCAAGCAGTTTTTTCTGATAGTATAGAAGATATTTATCTAGAAAGGCATCTTTCTTTTCTATCTGGTTGGAAAGAAAATCTAGAAATAATAATTAAAGAATGTGATAATGAAAAAATAAAAAAAATGGCTGAAGAACTTTTTTCTCTGATTTCTTTGCTAGGTGAAGAAAAAGAAGAAATAAAAAAAGAAGTGTTAGAAGAAGAATGTGACAAGATTAATGAAAAAATTTTAAGCGAGTTAAAAAATCAAACAATAAGTGGCGAAAAATTAGTTTCTCTTTTAACTAAGAGACTTCCTGAAGAAATAAAAACAAAAATAGAAAAAGAAATCAAAGAGAAAAATCTTCCTGAAGATATTTTTGAAATTGGTTTGCCTCTTAAAATAAATTACGAAGAGCTAGAAAAATACATAAAAAGAAAAAACCAGAAAAAATTTTCTGATTTTGTAGCTAAATTGCAAAAAAATGCTGAGAAAATAAAAAACATCAAAAAAAATATTCTTGAATTAGAGAAGAATTTACTGCTTTTCGATTTTTGTTCTGCACTTTATAATTACATAGAAGGAAAAAATTATCCTATTTTTGCTGATTTCTTATCCATAAAAAACTCAAAGAACATTTTTTTAGATAATCCTCAACCAATATCTTTTGAGCTTAAAGACAAAAGAGGTTCTGTTTTGACAGGAGCAAATTCAGGCGGAAAAACAACTTTACTGGAACATTTAATTCAAGTAATATTTGTTTCTCAAATAGGATTGCCTGTTTCTGGAGAAGTAAATATTCCACTTTTTGAACAAGTTTATTATTTTGCGAAAAACAAAGGTTCTCCGACGAGAGGTGCTTTTGAAAACCTGCTTATGCAAATGGCTTCAATAAAACCAGAAGGAAAAACAATAATTTTAGCAGATGAAATAGAAGCTTTAACTGAACCTGGTGTAGCAGGGGAAATTATCGCTTCCACGATGAAATATTTTTTAGAGAGAGATTGTTTTTGTGTTTTTGCTACGCATTTGGGAAAAGAAATTTTACAAATATTACCAGAAAAAGCCCGCATTGACGGAATCGAAGCAAAAGGTCTTGATGAAAATTTTAATTTGATTGTTGATCATAACCCTATTTTAGGCCGCTTAGCAAATTCAACTCCAGAGCTTATTATTGAAAAACTAGCAAAAACTTCCAACGAGAACTATTTTAGATTTGTTTGGGAAAATTTGAAGAAGAATAAATCTTAATCCTTTTCAATACCTTGTCCTCTTTTTTTCTGCTTTTTCCTATTGTTTGCCCAAAACCAACAAGAATATAATTTATTTTGTTCCAATATTTTTTAGGAAAAATTTTCATTAAGTCCTCTTCAATTTTTTTAGGATTTTTATTTTTTGTCCAGCCCATTTTTCTAGAAATTCTTGCAACGTGAGTATCAACGCCGATAGAGGCAGCTTTTCTTCTTTCAGCCAAAAAAACATTCGCAGTTTTTCTTCCGACTCCCGGAAGTTTAATTAACTCTTCTAGAGAGTCAGGAAATTTTTTCAAAGAAGAAATAATTCTTGAAGTTTCTTTTATGTTTTTTGCTTTTGTTTTGTAATAATTTATTGATTTAATATTTTTTTCAATTTCTTTTAAAGGGGCTTCAGCAAGTTCTTTTGCATTTTTATATTTTTTAAACAAATTTTCACAAACTTTTATTGTCAGAGAATCTCTATTTTGCGCGGATAAAATTATTGCAATAAGAGTTTTCCAGTCTTCATCCCAACCTTCAGCAGCAAGCCGAGGCCTCTTTTGTTTTTCAAACTCTTTTTTTATGAGAAGAAATTCTTTGAGTGTCTTCTTAGATTTATCCTTTTTCATTCTTTTTTATTTCTTTAAAACCTGTATATTTCCATAGAACTTTTGGAATTTTTATAGAACCATCTTCTTGTTGGTTATTCTCAATTAAAGAAATCATTAGACGCGGTAAAGCCAAACCAGAGCCATTAAGAGTATGCACAAATCTTAAACCTCTTTTTCCTTGTACTCTAGTATTCATCCTTCTAGCTTGAAAGTCGGTACAATTAGAACAAGAAGAGCATTCTAAATATCTATTCATCATTGGACTCCAAACTTCTAAATCATAAGTTTTTGCAGAAGAAAAACCTGCATCAGCAGTGGCTAACAAAACCTTTCTATAAGGGATCTCAAGAGCTTCTAAAATTTTTTCTGCGTTTCTCGTCATTTCTTCTAAATATTTGAAAGAATCTTCCGGATTAGAAATATAAACCATTTCAACCTTTTCAAACTCATGTAATCTGTAAAGACCTTCTTCTCCAGCCCTCTTACCTGCTTCTGTTCTATAACATTGAGTAAAAGCAAAAAATTTTTTAGGTAAATCTTTTTCTCTTAATATTTCATTAGCATAAATATTAGTAACAACTACCTCTGCTGTTGGAATAAGAATAAGGCCATCGCTAGTTTTATATAAATCTTCTTCAAATTTAGGCAAATTTCCTGTTCCAAAAGCAGTTTTTCTATTTACCAATTGTGGAGGATTGACTTCAATAAAGCCATTTTTTTCATGAAAATCCATCATAAAATTAACCAAAGCTCTTTGCAATTTTGCACCTTTCCCAAGAAGAAAATAAAAACCTGAACCAACTACTTTTGTTGCTCTTTTTATATCTAATATACCTAAACCCTCCATCAACTCTAAATGTCCTTTTGGATTTTTTATTTTCTTTATTTTTCCCCAATTTTTTATTTCTTTATTTTTTTCTTTGTTGCCTATTGGAACATCTTCGGCTTGAATATTTGGAATTCTAGAAAGGAGATCATCAACCTCCTCTTTTAAAGAATTTTCTTTTTCTTCATTCTGTTTTAATTTATCTGCTATTTCTTTTGCTCTTTTCTTTTTTTCTTCAGCTTTTTCATTTTGATTATTTTTTATTAGCTGATTTATTTCTTCTGAAACTTTATTTCTTTCGTGTCTTAGAGAATCATCTTCTTTTTTTAATTCTCTCCATATTTTATCTTTTTCTAAGATTTTGTCTAAAATAGAAGAATCATATTCTCTATTTATGAGGTTCTTTCTTACAATTTCAGGTTTTTCTCTTATTAGCTTTAAGTCTAACATAATAAAAAGAAAAGAAAACAACTTTTAAATCTTTCAGAAATATAGTACCTACTAAACAGGAATAAATTTTTTAAGAAAAGTTTAAAAGGAAATGGAAAGTTTAAAATATATCTTGTAAAATATATATTAAGATGGAAAAAAACAAAATGAGTGAAGAAGGATTTGAATTATTTTTTAGAAAAAAACCATCTATGATGCTTGTTGCCCTAAAAAGAGTTTCAAGAGCTAGATATGGATCTGTCTTAGCAAAAGAAGTTGATTGTACATATTCGCATGCTGTAAAAATACTTCAAGTTTTAGAAAAAATGGGTCTAATAATCTTTGAAAAAAAAGGTAGAATAAAAATAATTAAGCTAACAAAGAAAGGTTATGAGGTTGCAGAACATATTGAAGCTATAAAAAATATTATTGAGTAAAAGATTAATTTTTTAAATAGTTCTTAATTTATTATAAAATAGGCTCCGTAGCTCAGCCTGGTAGAGTACTGGCCTTTTAAGCCAGGTGTCGCGGGTTCAAATCCCGTCGGAGCCATTTTTCTTAAATAAAACTTAAAAACTCTAATTTCCTGATAAAACTATGCAGGCATAGCCAAGTAGTAAGGCAAGCGGCTGCAACCCGCTGATCCCAGGTGCAAATCCTGGTGCCTGCTTTTTTATAGTAAAAACTATTTAGCAGAATAATAAAAAAATAATACCAAATTATTCAAATTTATTTAAAAGATTTATGGCATAACTAAAGAGGAAAATAAAAAAATTTGGGAGAATTTAAGATAAATTACAAAACTTTCTTCATGAAATCATTTAAAACCCTGGAAAGGGCTTGATAGAGCAAGTTCAGAAAGAGCGAGCCCTATCTCAGCCCCTTCTGGGGAAAAAGAGGTGATAATTATTTATAGTTTTCAGGGTTTTTAAACTTTTCTATTTGTTGTAATTTTAAAGTGACAATACAAGTTGTTTGTAAATTAAACAAAAGCTTATAAAACAAAAAAATAAAATATAACTATGGATAATCGGTTAACAGAAAAGCAAAAAAAAGAAATAGAAGAACAATCGAAGAAGCTTTTGGTAGAATTCAATCGCAAGCTTGAAAAATTAAAATTTGATGCAAAAAATTTTTTTGTTGAGAAAAAAAAAGGAAGAAAAGAAAAAAAAGAATACAAATATTCTGATATATTTAGAAACATTTTTTTAAAGAATGCCCCTGAAAAGAATAATAATTCAATAATTGCTGAAAAAGGTATTTGGAAATGAAAAAAAGAATTGAAACAATATTACAAGAAATGAGAAATGAGGAACCTTTAAGTAAAAGATGGATAATTTTAGAAGAAGAATTCTATAAAACAATGATGAGAATAAGAAATCCTGAATTAAAAACAAAATATTTAAGACTATATTATAAAATAGAAAAATCCAACGCAAAAGACGAATTAAATTATCAAAATATTTATAGATGATAACTCTAAGAGAAAAAACTGATTTAATAAAAAAAGGAAAACTTAAAGCAAAAGATAATTTAAGCTATTTTCTGAAAAAAATAAAAGAAAAAAATAAAGAGTTGAATATTTTTCTTTCTTTCAATGAAAATTGTTTAAAAGAAGCAGAAGAAATAGACAAAAAAATTTTTCGAGGAGAAGATGTTGGAAAACTATCTGGAATTTGTTTTGCTGTAAAATCTAACATTTGCGTTGAAGGTTTAGAAACAAATTGTGCTTCTTTTGTTTTAAAAAATTGGATTGCTCCTTATAATTCTACAGTAGTTGAAAAATTAAAAAAAGAAGACGCTATTATCATAGGAATGGTTAATATGGATGAATTTGCATGCGGTGGTTCTGGGGAAACATCGGCCTTTGGTCCTACTAAGAATCCTTTGAATCAAGAACTAATTCCTGGTGGAAGCTCTTCTGGAAGTGCGGCTGCTGTCGCAGCTGATTTTTGCGATTTTGCTTTAGGAAGTGACACTGGTGGGAGCATAAGAAATCCTGCTTCTCATTGTGGAATCTTTGGATTAAAACCAACTTATGGCAGCGTTTCTCGGTATGGGCTTATAGATATGTGTATGAGTTTTGATCAGATAGGGCCTTTGACAAAAAATATTGAAGATGTTGAATTAATTTTTAGCATTATTAAAGGAAAAGATGAAAAAGACGCTACAACAAAAGAAGAAAAAGAAAAGAAATTAGATACGAAAAACATAAGAATTGGTTTAGTAAATGTAGAAAAATTTGCAGCAAGAGAAATAAAAAATTTAATTGAAGAGAAAGTCAATAATTCTTTGAAAAAAAATTCTGGTTGGAAAATAAAAGAAGTTTATCTACCTCTTGAGATATCTCTAGAAACTTACTATTTATTAGTTTATGTTGAATTTTTCTCTGCTACTAGAAAATTTGATGGGCGTCGTTTTGGAAAGAAAATTGAAGAATTTTGTGGAGAAGAAGTGTTAAGAAGAATCACTGGTGGAAAAGAAATAACTAAAGCAGAATATGAAGGAAAATATTATAGAAATGCTTTAAGAGCAAAAGAATTTATAAAAAAGCAATTCGAGGAAATTTTTAAAGATGTTGACGTTATTGTTTTGCCGACAGTTCCTAGAACTGCCCATAAAATAGGAGAAAAAATATCTGTTGAGGAAATGTATTCTTATGATGTTTTTACAACATTGGCAAATATAGCTGGAATTCCCGCAATTTCAATTCCATGTGGTTATATAGACAAAAAAGCAGTGGGCATGCAAATTCTCGCCCCACATTTTTGCGAAAATTGGATTTTTGAATTTGTAAAAAAATTAACTAATCTTCCTTAAATATCTCTTTATTTAATTCTATAAGAATAAAATTGTTCAAAATATCTATAACAAGCTCTTTAATTTTATCTGCTTTATAATTTTTATATGTTTTTTTCTTAAGATTTATTACTTGAGTATAATCAATTTTCTTATTGAAAAGAAAAATATTGTTCAAATTATCTAACAATTCATTTATTTTCTCTTCTTCTATTAATTTTTTGTTAATATTTTCTAAAACGTCGGCGATATTCTCAAATTTTTTAAAAATTAAACGCCATAGAAAAATTTCCTCGATGTCTTTTATATTATTTGAAGCCATTAAATTAGCATCAACGCTACAAAGATATAATATTCTCTTAGAAAAATGATTAACTTATCTGCTTCTTTCTCCAATATGTTCTTTGTCTCTTCTTTTGATTTTAAAATACTTTCTATCATATTATTCAAAATTATACACATTCTTTTAGCAGCTTCTCTTATTGAAATATTTGTTCCATTATAAGTATCATAAATAAAAACCTTATTTGCTTTTTCATCAAAAATTTTATAACCTTCTAAAAAAGAAAGGATTTCTACTACCTTTGGTTTAGAAGTTAAATAATCTTCTTTATTCTTAAAAACCAAAGATAATCTCAAAACTCCTCTAGTATAAGAAAGTATTAAAATACTTGTCAATAAATTAAATTATTCACAAAAATTTCTTTTATTTCTTCTTTTTTTAAAAATTTTTTTGTTATTATTAAATCATTTCCTCTTTCTATAATTCTTAAGAAAGAATTTTTCTTTATATTATTTTTTAAAACCCAATTATTTGGAAGAGATATGGTATGTGTTCTCCTACCAACAAGTTGTACTTTTCTATATTCTTCTTCCATATATTTAATATTAAATATTAGTATATAAATTTTTCTATTGGTATATAATCTAAATAAGAAAAATATATAACTAAAAAAAATTATTTGAATAATATGAAAAAAAAAGTTTAGAGATAGTTTTGTAATAACAGCCGCTCAGGCTTTTCAAAACCCAAAATCTGCTCATCTCTATGGTAGAAATGAAAAAGCAGGAAAACCAAACGAGAGATTTATCTCTTCTTTAGAAAAATATTGTAAAGAAAATTCTGCAGAATTAATTATACAAAGTATTAGAGGAAGTTATGTAGAAGAAATAGAATTAGATGAATTTTTTAGAAAAAGAAACGATGTTTATATGGAAAATTTTGCTATAAACAGACTATATACGCAAAGATATAATGAAAGGAAAAAAAGAGATAAATGGGAAAAAAGAATAGAAAAAACCCTCTTTCTGAAAAAGAAATGCCGATGCAATATTTTTGGGATGAAATTCCTGAAGAAGAATATAAAAGATTAGACGTGTTATACTTAAATAAAAAAATTGCAGTAATTGAACCTCATACTCCTCCACAAAATGAAGATCCTGCTAGAGGTAACAGGGATTTAGCTCAAGATTACTTGGGAGTTTCCATTGTAATGCCTCATCCAAAACAAAGATTGGTTTCTATACTAAAAGATCTTGCTGGAAAGCTACCAAGAGTTTTTCTAACTACTGGTTGTTGTACATATCCTAATTATAATGAAACAAACTCTCTTGGAAAAAGAGCGGCAAGACACCATCAATATGGTTTTGCAGCAGTAGATATCTTAGAGGAAAAAAATATCTACCAAGAATAGTTCCATCTTTAGAAGATGGGAGTTTTATTGATTTGGGTAAAGAATACTCTCCAGATAAGGACATAGAGGAAGTAAAAGCAGCTGCTTTAGTTTTAGGAGACATCCATGTACCTTTTCAGGATTATAAATCAATAAAAGCTTCTCTAGATATGATAAAAACTTTTAAACCAAAATTTATATTTCTTCATGACGTTTTTGATTTTTATTGTATAAATCACCATAGAGAAAATGATATTCTCTGGAAGATGATTGTAGCTGAAAAGGGATTAGATAATCTAGAGTATGAATTAATAGAAGCCCTAGATTTTTTAAAAAATATTTCAGAATACTACCCAAAAGGAAAATTTTATATCGTTCCATCAAACCATGACCACTTTATTAGAAAATGGATAAATAGCGGTAGAATTTTAAAAAACCCAAAAAATACCAGAATAGGTGCTACTATTATAAAAAATTATTCTGATACGAAAAGTATTGCTCAAATAGCTCTAGAACAAATTGGGAAAATACCTAAAAATATAGAATTTCTTCTTTTAGATTCTGATCAAAAGCCTCATGATTATGTATGTTCTGCCCATGGACATTTGGGAATAGAAGGAACAAAAGGTAATTTAAGACAATTTAAAGTTACATATGGAAAAGTAATAACAGGACATACACATACTTTGGAGGTTGATGGTCATGCTATTTCCGCTGGAACAAACTCTTTAATTCCTTTAGAATATCAAAAAGGCCAATCTTCAAGAGCAATGCACGGAAATGTAGTTATTTATGAAAACGGCCTAGCACAAGCAATACCTATAATACAAGGAAGATGGAGAAAAAATGAATGAAAAAGATAAAACAAATATTGGTCTCTTAATACAAGACAATAAAAAAACATGGAGATCTTATAAAGAAAGAGCCGAACTTGGAAGAAAAAGAGGAGTATATCTATTTTATATAGATGTTAATGAATTAGAACCTGAGAAAATATATGATGAAGAAAAGATAAAATGTAAATATTGGGACGGAAAGAGCATGATCGAAAAATTTATAGAATTTCCAAAAGTTGTTTATGATAGAACAAGGCCTGGACTAACAAACAAAAATATAGAAACTATCCTAGAAACTATAAAAGAAAAAAATTTTGCTTTTATAAATTCTCCTGATTTCAGAAAGTTATGTTATGACAAATGGAAAACATACAGCTTATTAGAAAAAAAAGATATAAAACAACCAAAAACAAAAATATATTCTGATGAAAATTTAGAAGAGATGATAAATAATTATCAATTTGTTTTTATAAAAAAAAGAAATTCTTCACAAGGAAAAAACCAAATTATAATAAAAAATTTAGAGAATAGAAAATTTAGAATAATCTTAAGCGATTATTCTCCTTCTTTTTTTCAAGAAGAAGATTACTCTTTTATAAGGAGAAAAATGAAAGAATTAGAAATGGACGATAAATTCATTATTCAAGAAGGAGTAAAAGTTGATAGAATAGACGAAAGATTTTATGATCTAAGAGTTATTTTTCAAAGAGACGGAAAAGGAAAATTTGATATGACTTGCTTTTATGTAAGAGTTGGAGCAATATCTTCAGAACAAGCAAACATAAGTAAAAAAGGCCATCCTCAAGATCCTAATTTATTCTTTGAATATCCTTTTATAGTAAAAAAAGATGTTGTATCTTTCTCAAAAAAATAATAGACGCCTTAACAGAATATTATGATTTTGGAGAAGTTGGAATTGATTTAATATTTGACGAAAGAGCAAATTTGTATCTTTTGGAGTTAAACTCTAGACCTGGCAGCGAAGGATTAAGAATTCTAAGAGAAATAGAACCTTCGAAAGAAGAATTCGTAAAAAGAGGAATAATACCTTTTGAATATGATAATAAAAGAAGAAAAATTTGGGGAGAAGATTTAAGAAAATTTCTTACAAAACCTTTATTATAAGGTTATTTCTTAGAAAAAAACATTTTAAAAAATAAAAACCAATAAATTATAAATTTTCTAAAAAAACAATTAAGAAAAATATTTAAACTTTCGAAAAAATAAAAATTTATGAGGAAAATAGAAACAATAGATGAAAAAAAAATAAAGGAAAAAAAGAAAAAAGTTATTCTTGTTTTAATAATGGTATTAGTACTCTTAATTTCTACTTTAGGTTACGCTATCTTTAGTAGAGAGGAACAAAGAAAAAAAGAAATTGTAAATTTAAACAACAAAATTTTTTTTAAGGAAGGTATTTTTTGGGTTACTGAAAAAGATAAAAAATTTCTTTATTTTAATTACTTGCCAAATGAAACAAAAGAAGTTTTTATAGATGATCTGAGAGGAATAAATTATCAAGGAAAGAGAGTTTATTTTGTCAATTCACAACCCGTCTCTAACTTTATAATCAATAATATAAAAGAAATAGAACTTTTTCAAGAAGGATGTATTGATGAAAATTGTTCAAGAGAAAGGAATTTGCCAATAAAAAATTGCTCTGATTACTTAATTATTTTTAGAGAAAGTAATGAAACAAAAGTTTTAAAAGAAGGAAATTGTATTTTTTTAGAAGGTGATTTAAATAAAGCAGCCGATGCTTTTATGTATAAACTTCTGAAAATTAATTAAAAATGGCTAAAAAGAAAATAATAAGAAAAATAAAAAAGGAAAAAAAAGAGATAACGAAAGAAGAATACGAACAAAACAAACAATTAGCTTGGATTTTGGGAATTTTAATATTGTTTTTTGGCGCTTTTCTCGCAAGCTATTTTTATTTTCAAAGCCAAAATTATTTTAATTATGCAGGAATTGATTTTAGGAAAGAAAGAATTGGCGAAATAAACTTTTATCATGCGAAGTTTCCGATAACTTATCAAGAACAAGTCTATAGAATACATAATCTATATTTAAGAACAGATCCTAGAAAAAACAAAATTCCAGTAAATACAAATTTTTCCATTTCTGAAAGAGTCATTATTTCGTTAGATGAAGAAATAAAAAAATGTGACAAGGCAGTGCTTGGGCAGACAAATCTTGCAATGTTTTTATGGGCTATGCCTTGGGTTAAAAATGTCACAGCAGCACTAACGGACAGAGAAGCAGCAGAAAGAAACAACATGGACTTTGCTGATTGCTCAAATGCCTCAAACAGAAGAACAATAATTCTTGTTAAAAAAGCAGACAAAAATTCTATAGAAATGGAAAGTGAAAACTGCTATAGGTTGAATGTTGCAAATTGTGAATATCTTAAAGTTGCTGAAAAGTATATTATGGCAGTTATAGAGCAAATAAACCAAAAAGAAAATAAGAATTAATTAATGGATTTTGAAATTCTAGTAGCTCTTCTTTTGACGGTAGCACCAATAACAGAATTAAGATTGGGCTTGCCTATTGTCATTAATTATTGCTTAAAGAATAATATCTCGGTTTGGCCTTATTTTTCATTGGTTGTTATCTTAAACATTTTAGTAATATTTATTTTGTTTTTCTTTTTTGATTTTTTGCATCAACGGCTTTTAAAAATAAGCTTTTATAAAAATCTTTTTAATAAATACGTTGAGAAAACAAGAAAAAAACAAGAAAAATTTGAAAAAAAATTTCATCAAATTGGTTATTTTGCATTAGTTATTTTTGTAGCAATACCTCTGCCAGGTACAGGGGCTTGGACAGGCACATTTTTAGCTTGGCTTTTTGGCCTAGAAAGAAAGAAAAGTATTTTAACAATATCTCTTGGAGTTTTAATAGCTGGAATTATTGTTTTGACGGCTTCTTATGGAATTTTGTCTCTTTTTTATTTTTAATCAAACTTTTTAAAAAAACAAAATCATCATAAACAGGAATTTTTTTAATATTAAAAAGTTTAACTGAGAAAAACCAAATTACAACGACAAAAATTGTTGAAAAAAAGTTCCAAATAAGCATATGAACGCTATCAAAAAAATTTTTCTCTATTAATAAGGCCATAATAACAATCCTAATAACATTTAACAAAAGAAAAATTCCAAAGTTAAAAAAAATAAGTTTAAGATATTCTTTAATCTTCAAGTTCATAGAAAATATCAAAATAAAAAAAAGATAGTAGGCAGCTGCGGCAACACAGGCCTTAGATATTTCTATTGGAATATCTTTAAAAATTATAAAATCATTTAAAAAATAAGTTTCACCAAAAAAAGAGAGTAATTTTGCTGAAAAAAAGGTTGTAGGAAAAAGAAAAATTTTATAGAAAATAAATCCTCCTCCTATTCCGGCTAATAAAACAAGAAAATATCTTAAAAATAAAAAAATAATCTCCCTTTTAATCATTTCTTCTTTCATAAAAAATAAAATATAAGATATTTTATAAAACTAACTATTTAATTTATTATTTTTTTGTAGAAAACTTAACCACTATTACGATTATTATAAGAACTATTAAAATTATTATTGCGATTGTTAGATAATATATTAAATTATCCCCCATATTATTATCTAAAATAGACTTAAATGATAAGTTATTTGACTTATTAGATGGTTGGATTGATACAGATACTCTTTGTTCCTTTGAGTTTATTCCATAAATTAATTTAACAACAAATTCGTTATTTCCTTCCTTTGTTGGAATAAAAGTTGCTTTTATTGTTCTAGATTGGTTTGGTGCAAGAACAAAACTTGTTTCATTCAAGGAAGCAGATCTCGCCCAACTTTCATAATCATTTAAGCTTACAAAAATATTCTGTTGGGTTGATAGCGTATTTGTTATTGTTATTTCTACATCTAAATTTGCCCCAACTTTTGTTTCTGTTCCTTGGAGAAGTTTAGCACTTATTAAAGGTTGTGAAGATGGTTTGCATTTTTCTCCAGAAACTCTTACAGTATAAACTCCTAAGTTTTCTGTTTGTCTATAAGAATCTAAACTTTCTCTGTAATCATATTCTAAATAAAAAGTAATCCTATAAGACTTTTCTTCTTTTCCTTCAGGTACAACAAAATTGAAGGAAATAAATTCATCCTTGTCTTCATCCAATTCAAACTGCTCTGAATAAAGATTTAATCCAAGTTCGTTGCTGTAAAGATTTACTCTCATTTTCTCGTCGTCTCCTAGATTTAAATTAAAAACCCTCAGAGAAACAAAAGCTGGACTACCGCAACTTAAAAGAGAAGGCATTTCCAATATCTCCGCGATAGCATCTTTATCAAAATCTATTTCAATTGTTTTATAGTCTGCGTCGCAAGTTTCTTTTTCAGAATTTCTTTCAAATGCTTTAACATATAACCTATATCTTCCAATTTCTTGTTTTAAATCAGCTGGAAGCTTAAAATCAAAATTAAACCTTTCTTCGTCATTTCCTTTTATTCTTATTGTTTGTTCTAATTCTTTTTCTCCTTCTTTAAGTTCAACAAATTTACCCTTAACAGTGTCATAAAGACCAAGCTTAACAGTCACTCTTTTTGAAGAGTCTGCCCTGTTTTCTACTTCAATTCTTAAAGAAACTTCTTTTAATGGAGACCATTCCCAATCATCTCCTGAAGATCTGTCTTCTATTTCTGTAATTTTAATGTAACTAGAAGAATTCTCTCCGAATCTGCAATAAGATTTTTCAAATTTTATTTGGCCAGATGCTACAATGCTTCCAGAGGTTGCATTGAGGTTGTTTGTGTATGAAGTCAAAGTAGTGCCAACATCAGAGGCATCAACAAGAACAGTGTAACTTTTTGTCTCTCCGGCATTTATTGTTTGAGCCCCTGTCAAAAGAGTATATTTAACTGTTCCATTCTCTATTGTTAAAATAACGTTTGCTAGTTGGGTATTTCCCGTATTTTTAACTTGAATTGTTGCTGTGTTTGTTCCCTCAAAAACAACTATAGGAGAGTTTAATATTTGTAAAGATGAAGATGCTTGAACATTTACTGCTATTTGACCTGTTTTTGTTTCATTATAAACACTATTGTTTGTAGAATTTATTATATAATTAAAATTATAAACTCCTGGAGATAGATGTGCTGGAACTGTTATAGAGTAACTTACATTCTTTTCTTCATTATAATCTAAGGAAAAAGGATCTGGAGAATAAGAAAAACTTAGGTTTCCGTTTTGGCTTATTATTTTAACAGCACTAAAATTGACAGAAGAATTTGTGTTTTTTATTGTTAAATAACCTGTAACAATAGAACTGTGATTTGCGTTTTTTGAAGTTTCTCCACTAATGCTAAAAGAAGATGCACTTGCTAAGCTAAACAAGCTTAATAAAACTAAAAAAATAAATATTCCGAAGATAAACTTTTTTGTTTTTTCCATGATGTAATTCTATAGTTACAACACCTTTATAAATCTTTCGGTTTTGGTAAAAAATTAAAAAATAAAAAAAGAATTCAAAAAGTTTAAATATTAAATATTTCTAATTTTACTATGGTTGAAAAGAATAATGTATTGGATACTTCTATAAAGCATAAAGGTTTTTTTAACTTTACAGAGCTTTATAATTTCTGCTATAACTGGTTCAAAGACAATAAGTATAATTTGTTTGAAGAAGAATATACAGAAAAATTGCAAGCAAATGGAAAAGAAATAGTTATAAGATGGTCCGCTAAGAAGAAAGTTTCTGATTATTTTAAAGAAGTTATATCTTTGAGATGGCATATTTTAGGATTGATAGAAACTGAAGTACAAGTAGGTGATAAAAAAGAAAAAACTAATAAAGGGGAAGTAAAATTAAGCATTAAAGCAGACTTAGAGAAAGATTATGAGGAAAATTGGTCAAAAACTCCCTTTTATAAGTTTTTAAGAGGAACTTATGAAAAGTATATTATAAGGAACACCATAGATCTCTATGAAGATAGGTTGCAAGATAAAGCTACTGAGTTTTGTGAAGATGTTAAAACATTTCTAAATTTAAGCGGAAAAAAATAGTTAATTAATTTTCTTTAAACTAACATAGATTTTACAAGGCAACTTAGATTTTATAGAATCAAAGATTTTCCTTGCCTCTATTTCGTTTTTTTCTCCATTTAAAGCAACAACAAAAAGAGCTTTTCCTTTTCTTACTAAAGCAGACCTACCTATAGTTGTTCCAAAAGACATCGACATCCCAGTGCTCATCCTATCTGCTCCCGCCCCAGTTAACATCTTGTTTTCTCTTATAATATGATGTGGATAAACTTTTAATTCTAGATAAAAATCTCCCCCGACTAATTCGTTTAGTCTTCTATTTAAATATTGCCTCACTGCTTCTAAAGCAATATCTCTTATCTGAACATCTTCTTCAGAAAAAATAGTAAATATCAAGTTGTATTTTCCTTTATTAAAACCTTCTAAATCTCCCATTCTTAATTTAACTATATTTGTGTTTGGTATTGTCTTTATATATGATTTTTTCTTAACTTTGCTCTTTCTAGTAAAAGGAACAACCTTCATTTTAGAATAACACGAAGCTTTTCTTACAGCCATTTTATTTCTCACCTAAGAAATTTATTTTATTATTAATAGCTTGACCAGGCAATCCTTTTTCAAATATAGCCCTTAATTTTCCTTTATTTCCATGAGGAGACACTATTCTTCCTTTTATTTTATTACCACTTGATGATGTCCAAAAAACTTCTTTACCAACAAAATTTTCAGCATTTTTTCTATCATTTATCCCTTCAATAGATAATATAAAATGCCTCGGTTTTTGTTTATGCCTTCCTCTCCTAAATTGAATAATCTTGACCTCTACCATAAAAAAATCTTGAAAAGGCTCTTTATAAAACTTGCGAAAACGATTGTAAAAAAATTTTTAAACATAAAAAGAAAAGAAATAACATGATAGAAATAAAAAAACAATCAAAACCAATATCTCAATTAAAAAAAGGGGATTTTGTTTTTGTAGATGGCCATAAATTAATCGTTCTTGATCATTTTTTATTTATGCA
>JAWALV010000010.1:0-16001 GCA_038886595.1 Candidatus Pacearchaeota archaeon
AAGGCACTAGGGGATGCATTCCTGCTGTAGTAAAAAGCACTGAAGGGTCATTTTCAGGAACTAAAGAAGCGTTTTGCACTTCCTTGTGCCCTTTTTCTTTGAAAAAGTCCAAATATTTTTTTATTAAATCTTTTCTTGTTATCATAAAAAATCAAAAGAAAAAGTGTTTATTAAGTTTTTTATTCAACTTTCTTTAAAACAACCCTCTCCTTAAAAGAACCTTTTTCCTCTCTTTTTTTCTCTGCGAGCTCTTTCAAATTTTCTTTCTTCACATTCATAAAATCATAAATAGCATTCATAACCTCATAAATATCAACAAGCCCTTCTTCTATTGGGTTTGCTAAAAAGTCCTCAACTTCTTCTCTTAGTTTTACTTTAAGCATTGTCCAATATTCTCCGTCATTCGCCTTTCTAAAAACTGCTTTTTTTCCCTCTTTTTCAATAATCTCTGGAACTTTGTCCCGAACAAGCTTTTCTTTCATAATTTCTTAAAGAAAAAGAGATATTTAAAGATTACTTATTAAAAAATCAAAGCTTTTTTCAAAAGTTGCTCTTTCTTAATTTTTCTTATAAACTTCACAAATTTATATTCGTAACTCTCATTTCTATTAAAAACAAACATTTAATAGATCAAACAGAAAAGTTAGATCTTTTTAAAATTAATTTTTATTATTTTCAAAATAAATTATTTATCCTTAATATTAAAAAAATTAAAAAGTTTAAGTTTATTATTACTAGTATGACTTATTCTTTTGTTACTTTTTGTTGAAACTTAATATTTCAAAAAGTAAATGAGTTAATAGTTTATTTGTTAGAGAATAGAAAAATTTATAAACTAAGAAAAATAAAGAGAAATATGGAAAAAAACTTAGAAGAGAAATGTAGGGAAATAAGGGATGAAGAGAAAAAAAAGTCTTCTGTGTATGAAAAAAGACAAGAATTTAATTATTTCCCTTATGAAAGAATTATAGAATACAAACCGACTGTAAGAGAATGCGGAGCAGTTCCTTGTACTTATGCAGGATAAAATAATAGACACAGTCTACTGGGAAATAGCTCCTTCTTGTAATCTTAGATGTAAACATTGTTATATTGGAGATTTAAAAGCTAGACCTTTTGAAAAAGAGGAAGCAATAGAAATTGTAGATAACTTAAATAATGAGGGAGTAAAAATTCTTCTTTTATTGGGAAGAGAACCAATTCTTTATCCTCATCTTTATGATGTAATAAAAAAAGCTAGAAGTTATGACATGAATACAGCAGTTCTTACAAATGGAACTCTAGTTAATGAAGAAATAGCAAAAAAAATGAAAGATTCTGATGTTAGTGCAGTACAGGTTAGTTTAGACGGAAACGAAAAAACCCATGATTTAATGAGGGGAGAAGGAAATTACAAAAGAGCTATAAGAGGAATAAATATATTGAGAAATAACGGAGTAAATACTTTTGTTAAATTAACTTTAACGAAAGAGACAATTTCTTCTTTAGAGGATTTAGTTAATCTTTGTAAAACAGAAAATTTGAAATTTGGTGTTAGCCCATTAATGTTAACTGGATATGGCAAAGAAAGATCAACGCCTGTTTCTCCAGAAGAATATTTTGAAATATGTGTTAGATTATTTAATTTAAAAAAACAAGGAATGGAAGTGTGTATGCCTGATAGAGCCATTGAAGAATTTTTAGAGTATGGATATCCAAAAAGTGGTTGCAGTGCTGGTTGGAGAATGGCTTCTGTCACTCTTGATAGAAAAGTAGTTCCTTGTCCTTATCTTAGTAGTATAGAAAATTTTAAAAGTTTTGAGAAACCTAACTTTAATAAGAGTATAACTTCTTCATACAACTCTCCTCTATTTAGCTTTTTTAGAGAAGAAACGAAAGAAAGCTTTGAATGCCCAATAAGAAAAGATCTTCTAGGTAAGGATATTTTTTCCGTTTATGAATTTGCAAAATGGTATAATGAAACTTTACAAAAATCCAATAATTTATAAAGAACTTATAAAACTAACAAAGAAGAATTATAAAAAAGAGAGTGATTTTTTAGATAGTATAATAAGGAGAAACATCACAAAAGAAAAAATAAAAATTTTAGATGTAGCTTCAGGAACTGGAGAACATTCTTTTTATTTGAAGAAAAAAGGATATAATGTTCTTTGTTTTGACAAAAGCAAATCAATGATTTCTTTTTGTAAAAAAAGAGGGTTGAAAGGCATAATTGGGGATATGAAAAAAACTAAACTCGAAGAAAAATTTGATTGCATCTTATGTCTTTTTAATTCTATTTCTTATAATAAAAATAAAAGAGAATTAAATAAAACAATAAAAAATTTTTATAATCATTTAAACCAAAAAGGACTTATAATTTTAGATATTCCTAATCCTTCTTTAATTAAACCGAATTTATTTTCTTGGAAGATAAAAAAATCTTTGGAAATTTTTCAAATCTTAAGATTAAAAGAAAAAAAAATATTAGCGAATACTTTTATTTTTATTGATAAAGAAAAAAATAAATTTTTTATAGACAAACACATTCTAACATTATTTAGTATAGAAGATGTAAAGAGCGTAATAAAAGAGAATAAACTAATTTTAAAAAAAATTATTAAAAAGAAAGATTCTTATTATTTTATAATAAAAAAATAGGAGAAAAACTAAGAAATTTTCCTTCGAATAAATGTGCAACTTGCGAGATAAAAAAATCTAAAATTTGTACTGGAGGTTGTCCTCTTTATTGGTATGTTTTTGATCCTGAAAAAGAAATCAATTAACTATTACTTTCTAAAAATTTATAAATTAAAAAATCAAAGCTTTTTCTTTTTGACCATTTCTCCTTAATGAACTCTCTTAAATCTTTATGATTTTCATAACCTTTATCCTCAATTAAAAACAAATCATTAAACTCCAAGTTTAATAAAACTGTTAAGGCCTCTTTAAAGTCGGTTGTTTTCTCTTTTCCTATTTTCTTCTCTAATTCTTCAAAATAAAATTTGTGAAAATAAAAATGAAAAATTTCATGGCCAATTGACAAAAGTGCTTTTGGTAAAGAATAAAAAAAAGAAACAAAAAGTTCTTAGAAGCAACAACATTAAAAGATTATTCAGTAGAGAAATTTTATGTTAAAAATTTATTTAGAAAAGTTTTTGATGCATTTTCAATAAAATTTGAAAAAAGATGTTTTTTTAAAATTTATAAATTTGCAGACGAAATTTCAAAAAAAAATAAAATTGCACTTATAAAAAAGAAAAACTTTGAAAAATTAAAAAATCTAAAAGGAATTAAAATTTTAAGAGAGTATAAAACTTTCAAGAGAGAGGTTTTTTAATATAGATAACCAAGTTGATTTTCTGAAAATAACAATTTAACCCTCATCAACTATCTTAAATCCCCGCTTCCGTGCAGAACATTTCTCTCTTTTCTTGAAAAAAGCTTCTTTATATTTTCTTCAGCAATTTCATTAAAATCAAGCCCAAGTTCCGTGGAAAGTGTCGCTAAATACCACAAAACATCTCCTATCTCTTTTTTAAGTAATTCAATTTTTTCCTCTGAGATTTTTCCGTTTTCATCTCTTATAACTTTTTTAAGCTTTTCAAAAATTTCACCGCTCTCTCCTGCCAAGCCAAGCAAAGGATAAATCCACGACGGTTCTGTTTTAGGATAAACTGCGGTTTCTTTCGCTTTTTCCTGATATTCTTTAAAGTCCATTAATTAAGTTAACTCCGTCGTTTTTCTTTCTTGGAATTATATGAAAATGTATGTGATTTATAACTTGACCAGCAGCAGAAAAATTATTTTGTACAACATTAAAGCCCTCGCAGTTTGTTTCTTTTTGAAGTTTGAAAAAAACATCTTTTATTACGCTAAATATCTCATTCCCAAGAAGATTTGGAAGATCTAGAACATTCTCATAATGCTTTTTTGAAATTATTAAAGAATGTCCTTGCGAGATTGGATGAATGTCTTTTATAACAATGAAATTCTCGCTCTCATAAAAAACATCGCTTTTTATTTCTCCTTTCATAATTTTGCAAAAAATACACTCTTTTTCCATGATTATTGATTAAATGAAAGCTTTTTATATATTTCTTTTTTTACAAAGATAAGGACATTTATTTTAATGGTAAAACGTCTGGCTGGAAGTCAGGAGATCCGAGATCGATACTAACAGTTTATAAAAACTTAAAAACCTATTTTCCTTTTCTTTTTTATGAAAATACTCTCTTTACATTGTGATTACATAAGATTTAAGCCTGTAAAAAAAGCTATAAAAGAGTCAGAAGAAATTTCAGAAGAAAGAAAAAGAGAGATTGAAGTTGAGGAGCCCTTAGTGATTTTTACAGCAGTTGAAAACAGTGACGAAGAGAATTTTGATGGGATTCTTTCTAAATATATTGAAAACATTCTTGATTTGAAGAAGATGGTCAAGGCAGAAAGAATTGTTCTTTATCCTTATGCTCATTTGTCTTCTGAACTTTCAAAGCCGGATTTTGCGCAAAAAGTTTTGGAAGAAGCTGAAAAAGAATTAAAAAAACAAAAAATTGAGGTTTATATGGCACCATTCGGTTATTACAAGGAATTTGAGTTAAGATGTAAAGGTCATCCCCTCGCAGAATTGAGCAGGGAGATAAGATTAAAAGAAAAAACAACGGAAGAAAAAAAATCAAAAAAAATAATTCAAAGAGAAGAGCAATACGACTACAAAAAACTTTTAGCTAGCCTTTCTAAGGCTAAATTAGACACTTCAAAGTTAGAACCAAACGACCATAGAATTATTGGACAAAAGCTTGATCTTTTCTCTTTTCATGATGTTGCTCCTGGAATGGTTTTCTGGCATCATAATGGCCTTATTATAAAAAATGAAATAGAAAATTATTGGAGAGATGAACATAACAAAGAAGGTTATAAAGAAATTGAAACCCCTCAAATTCTCGACAAAAAACTTTGGCAGATTTCAGGCCATTGGGAAAAATACAAAGAAAACATTTTTTTGACAGAGTACGAAGGAAGAGAATTTGCCATTAAGCCGATGAATTGTCCTGGAGGAATGTTGGTTTATAAAAATTCTCCAAAAAGTTACAAAGATTTGCCTTTGAGAGTTGCGGAAGTCGGTGTTGTTCATAGGCAAGAGCTCTCTGGAGTTTTAGGAGGTTTATTTAGAGTCATAAAAATAACGCAAGATGATGCACATATTTTTTGCGAGGAGGAACAGCTAGAAGAAGAGGTTTTGAAGATAATCAACTTAGCAAAAAGAATTTATTCTAAATTTAATTTGAACTTTCATCATTTAGAGCTTTCAACTAGGCCTGAAAAAAGAATAGGTAGTGACGAACTTTGGGACAAAAAAGAAAAAATTTTAGAGAATGTTCTGAAAAAGACAAAAATTAACTACAGAATAAACGCTGGAGACGGAGCTTTTTATGGACCGAAAATTGATTTTCATTTAGTTGATTCGCAGGGAAGAACTTGGCAGACAGCAACTATTCAATTAGATATGGCAATGCCAGAGAGGTTTGATTTGACTTACATAGACAAAAATGGCCAAAAGAAAAGACCTGTAATGTTACACAGAACAATTTTAGGGAGCTTTGAGAGATTTATTGGGGTTTTGCTTGAAAGCACAAACGGAAATTTGCCAACTTGGCTTTCTCCAGTTCAAGTGAGAGTTTTAAGTTTTACAGACAGGAATGTCAAGGCAGCAGAAAAAGTTTTGGAAAAATTGAAAAATGAAGGAATAAGAGCAGAAGGAGATTTCTCATCTTCAACAATGGGAGAAAAAGTCAGGAATGCTATTTTGATGAAAATTCCTTATGTTGTGACAATCGGTGACAAGGAAGAAAAAAATAACACAATCACGATAAGAAAACGAGACGAGGAAAAACTAAGAAGTGATATAAATCTTGAAAAGTTTTTGGAAGAATTGAAGGAAGAGATTTGGGAGAGAAGATGAAATTTCCAACACTAAAAACACCTAGTTTAATCCTGAGAAAATTCGGTGAGAAAAAAACTGATATAGATGATTTAGTTGAAGGTTTGAACAATATTGAAGTAACAAAATGGCTTTTGCTTATTCCTTATCCCTACACAAAAAAAGATGCTGAAAAATGGATAAAGTATTGCCAAAAGAATTACAGAAAGAAAAAAAAGGATTCTTATGAATTTGCAATTGAACTTAAAGAAGAAAAAAAGCTCATCGGTGGGTTTGGCTTGTCTAAAATAAACAAAGAACAAGGAACAGCAAATGTTGGTTATTGGTTAAATCAAAAATATCACCGAAAGGGTTATGGAAGCGAGGCATTGAAAGCTGTTCTTGATTTAGCTTTTAGAAAATTAAAACTAAGGAGAATTGAGGCAAGTGTTTTTGCTGGAAATCCTTCTTCTGGAAAATTGCTTGAAAAGTTCGGAGCAAAGCAAGAAGGAATAAAAAGAAAAGCTAAAATTTGCAAATCAGACCGAAAAATCAAAGATGAATTGATTTATGGTTTGTTGAGAGAAGAACATATCAATACTTTCCTATAACAATACTTAAAAACAAAAAAAGAGTTTCTTTTTTATGGTTGATAAAACAGATTATGTTTTGCCGGAAAATTCTCAAAGATATGTCGGAAAAGACGCACAAAGAAACAACATTTTAGCGGCAAGAATAATTGCCGAAACAGTAAAAACAACTCTCGGTCCAAAAGGAATGGACAAAATGCTTGTTGATTCTCTCGGAAACATTACGATAACAAACGACGGAGCAACAATTCTTTCTGAGATGGATGTTCAGCATCCTGTAGCAAAAATGATGGTTGATTTGGCAAAAACCCAGGAAAGCGAAGCAGGTGACGGAACAACAAGCGCCGTCATGCTAGTTGGGAAATTGCTTGAAAACGCAGAAAAATTACTTGACAAAAAAATTCATCCTTCAATAATTTGCAACGGCTATAAGTTAGCTTGTAATAAAGCAATAGAGTTCTTGGAAGAGCTTTCATTAGAAATATCAAGAGAAGAGGATTTATTGAAAATTGCTCAAACAGCAATGACTGGAAAAGGAGCTGAATTCTCAAAAGAAAAACTTGCGAAGATAGTTGTTGATGCAGTTAAGTCTGTTATAAGAGAGAATAATCATCTAGATTTAGACGACATAAAAATAGAGAAACAAAAAGGCGAGTCAGTTTTTGATAGCGAGCTTGTAAAAGGTATTGTATTGGATAGAGAGAAAACTTCTATAGATATGCCTGAAAAAATAGAAAATGCAAAAATTGCTATTTTTGATTGCCCTTTAGAAGTGAAAAACTTAGATAGGGAAACGAGAATTTCAATAGATTCTCCTGAAAAATTCAGAAGTTTTATTGAACAAGAACAAGAAATTCTTTTGGCAATTGTAAATAAAATAAAAGAGATTGGGGCCAATGTTGTTTTTTGTCAGAAAGGAATAGATGATGTAGCTCAGTTTCTTCTATCTAAAAAAGGAATCTATGCAGTAAGAAGAATACCTAAAAGCGACATTCAAAGAATTTCAAAAGCAACAGGTGGAAAAATTGTTTCTAAATTAGAAGAAATAACAGAAAAAGATTTAGGTTTTGCAGAAATTGTTGAAGAAAAAAAAGTTGGAGAAGATAAAGTTACGTACATTACAGGCTGTAAAAATCCAAAATCAGTTAGTATTGTTATCAAAGGCGGAACAGAACAGGTTTTAGATGAAATAGAAAGAGCTTTAAAAGATGCTTTGGGAGATGTTGCTTGTGTTGTAAAAGAACAAAAAGTTGTAGTTGGTGGAGGTGCTATCGAAATTGAGTTGGCAAAGAGATTAAGGAATTTTTCACAAAAGCTTGGCGGAAGAGAGCAGCTCGCAGTAGAAGAATTTGCTAGTGCATTAGAGTTTATTCCTGTAACTTTGGCAGAAAATGCAGGACTTGATCCTTTAGATATTTTAACAGAACTAAAAGTTGCTCACGATGCTGAAAAAATTCATTTTGGACTAAATTTATTTTCTGTAGAAATTGAAAATTGTTTAGAAAAAGGAATTTTAGAACCTTTAAAGGTTAAAAGACAAGCTATTTTGTCGGCTTCGGATTTGGCAATAATGATTTTAAGAATAGACGATGTTATTGCTTCTAAGACTTCAAGAAAAAATTATGCCGAAAAAGAAGAAATAATTGATTAAAGGAAACCTTTTTAAACATATTTTTTTTATTTTTTTTATGGTTTTAAAAGTTGTTTCAGCTACTGAGCTTAGGGTTGGAAGTTATGTTCTTTTAGATGGAGAAGGTTTTTGTATAAAATCAATAGAAGTCTCTAAAACAGGAAAACATGGCGCTAGTAAATGTAGGATGGAAGCTCTTTCAGTAATAGATGGAAAGAAAAAAATTTTAATGTGCCCAGGCCATGAAAGATTTGAGGTACCTATGATAGATAAGAGAAAGGCTCAAGTTTTGTCAGTCAGTCAGGATAAAGTTAGTCTCATGGATAGTGTAAGTTTTGAAAATTTTGAACTTCCTCTAAATGAAGAAACAAAAGAGAACATACGAGAAGGAAAAGAAGTTGAATATTGGGATGTTGAAGGAACTAAAGTTTTAAAGAAAGTTTTGTAAATGGCTACAAAATTAGCTGCTGCTCATAAGAGATTATTTAAAAATTTATTTTTTTGCAAAGTTTGTAAACAGAGAATTAAAGTAGATCCTTCTAAAATTTTATCTGGAAAAGTATCTTGTAGAAGGTGCAAATCTAAAAGTTTTAGACCAGTGAATAAAAAATGAAAACTATTATTTTTTTTGATTTAGTTTTATTTTTGATTTTTTGTTTATTTATATTCTTCTTTTTATATAGAAATAAAAAAAATCTCAAGAGAGAAGGTCTAATTTTTTTATACAAGACTAATTTTGGCATAAATTTTATGAAAAGGTTTGCAAATAAAAATAGAAAGCTTCTGCTTTTTTTACGTTATCCAATAATTATTGTTTCAATTTTTCTTATGATAGGGATAATTTTTATTTTTTTATTAAATGCTTATTTTTATGTAACAAAACCAAAGCAAACTATCGAAATAACACAAGGAGCACCGCCTGTAGCCCCCGTAATACCTTATTTTCCTCAACTTTTTGGAATGGAAAGTTTTTTTCCTAATTTTTATTTTATTTATTTTATAATTGCTTTTTCTATTGTTGCTCTTTTTCACGAACTGGCTCATGGTTTATATATGGTTTTATATAAAGTCAAGATAAAGTCAACAGGTTTTCTTTTTCTTGGACCTATTTTAGGAGCTTTTGTTGAACAAGATGATGAGAAATTTAGAAAAAAAAGCAATATTGAACAAATGACAATTTTAGGAGCAGGTGTTTTTATAAATTTTCTTTTATTTATTTTTTTTATGTTTATTCTTTACATATTTTTTATTTCTTTTTATCAGCCTGCAGGTTATGCTATAATTGATTATCCAAAGACATTGATAAATGTTTCACAAATAGAAAATTATACCTCTATTAGTAATAATTTAACTTTAATTAAAACAAAAGACGGTTCTAATTTTGTTTTGCCAAATAAAGTTTTTTACTCTTTGAAGAATAATCTAACAGGTTATGAAAAAATAATTGTTTATTATTATGCTCCTTTAATAGTTAATGACGTTAAAGGGTATATAACTTCTATAGACGGCAAGGAAGTAAAAAATAGCGATGACGTATATTACATATTGAAAGAAAAAAAGCCTGGAGATAATATTTTTATTAAAACAGAGTTTAAAGGCGAGGAGAGAAAATATTCTTTAAAATTAGAAGAGAACCCTAGGAATTCTTCTTTAGGTTTTATGGGTATAGAATTAATTTCAAGAAAACAGATAGTTGATTTAAATAAAAATAGAAATTTTTTATCAAAAATCTTATCAAAAATTTTTTCACTGAAAGATCCTTTAGTTCTTTATAAACCAACAATAAATAAAGAAGTTGCTGAATATATCTATTATTTGATATGGTGGTGCATGATAATAAACTTTTTTGTTGCTTTATTTAATATGCTTCCTTTTGGAATTTTCGACGGCGGTAGATTTAATTATTTATTAATTTTGTCTTTAACCAAGTCAGATGATAGAACTAAAAAAATATATAATTTTATTTCTTCTATTGTAATTTTATCTTTTTTATTAATATTGTTATCTTGGTTTTTTTCTAGAATTATATTTAGATGAATATGTTCGAAAAGAAGATAAACTTTATAAGAGAAAAATTTAGAAAAAAAAGTTATGGTTTAGTTGGAAAAACGAGTGCTGTTCAAATATGTCATTGGACGAAGCAATCTTTGAGAGGAAAAAAAGGGTGTTGGAAACAAAAATTTTATGGAATAGACTCTTCTAGGTGTTGTCAATTTTCTCCAGCTGTAATGTGGTGCGAAAATAATTGTGTTCATTGTTGGAGACCTTTAGAATTTTTTATAGGAAAAGAATTACCTTATATTGATGAACCTGAAGATATTATAGAAGGAATAATAAAAGAAAGGAAAAAATTGTTGAGTGGTTTTGGCGGGAAAAAAGGAATTAATAAGGAGAAGTTAAAAAAAGCCATGGAACCTCATTTATTTACTTTATCTCTTTCTGGAGAAGCAACTCTCTATCCTAAATTACCAGAACTAATAAAATTAATTAAGAAAAAAAATGCTATATGTTTTTTAGTCACTAACGGACAAAATCCCGAAATGTTAAAAAAGTTAGAGCAAGAAGATTCTTTGCCTACTCAATTAACTATTTCAGTTAATGCTCCAAATAAAGAACTTTTTTTAAAATGGCATAATTCTTTAAATAAGGATTCCTGGGAGAGACTTAATAAAAGTTTAGAGATGGTTAAAGAATTCGAGGGAAAATGCCGCAGATGTTTTAGATTAACTCTTGTAAAAAAAGGAAAAAACAAAAATAGCCCTTTGAATTATTTAACAAACATGGAGGAAAAAAACATAAAAGAATATGTAGCTCTTATATTAAAAGCTTACCCTAATTTTATTCATGTTAAAGGATATACTTCAATAGGTTCTGCTAGAAATAGAATGGGTTATGATAAGCAACCTACTCATGAAGAAATAAAAAAATATTCGAAAAAGCTTCTATTTTATTTAAACAAAAATCTAATAAAAAAAGAAAAGCCTTGGAAAATATTAGGCGAAGATAAAGTAAGTTGTGTTGTTGTAATAGGTAAAAGTAAAAAAGAGATGAAAATTAAAATTTGAGATATAATTGTTCTGGGATAAAAGGAAAGTATGTTTGATAAGGGTTTTCTTTATTTTCTTTTTCATTAGCCTCCTTATTTTTTTTATTTAGAGATTCATAACTTTCAAATAAATTTTTTTCAATAAAATTTTTTTCATCAATTAAAAACAATTCGTTATCAAATAATCTTTTTTCTAGTTTTTCCATTATAAAAAAACAATACCTTCTTTAGTTAGGGCAGTAAATCTAACTCCTACAGGGATAGATAATAAAGCAGATATTAAAGCCATGTGCTCTTTTCCATCTCCTGAGGCTATCGACAAAGCAACTTCAGATATAAAATCTTTTTCTATTTTTGGTTTTATTTTTTCTATCATTTCTTTTTTTAAAGAGATTATTGGTTTTTCAAGATCTATTTCTATAAACTCATATTTTTTGTTTTCTATATTAAATTTTTTAGCATAACTATCTCCAATCAATATTATTTTTTCCCATTCGCCTCTTTTTATTAAACCAGCTACTTGTCCCCAAGTTCCTTCCCCTTTCGATAATAATGCAATTAAAATCATAAATAAGAAAAAGATAGTTTATTTAAAAATATTTATATTTTTTAACCAACAAATTTAAAAAGCCATTTTTCATAGGAATTTTACCTCAGACCACCGCGTCCGTAAGGAGCTTTATATAAAGCGTGGTAGGATGTGTGTTCTGTGGTTTTTACAATATGGTAGAAAAAAAAGTTAAAGATAAAAATAAAGAGAAAAATATTAAAAATATTACAAAGGAAAATAAACTAAATAATCTTCAAAAAGAAGATTCTAAAAGAGATAAATTAAGCTTTGAAGAAAATAAAAGTCTTGAAAAAAAAGAAATAATAAAAAAAGAAAATATAGAAGAAGATAAATCAAAAATTAAGGAAGGAAAATTTGTTTATACAATAGATGAAGCTTTAAATAAATTAAGGGCTGAAAAAAAAAGAAATTTCGTGCAAACTGTTGATTTAATAATAAATCTTCAAAAAATAGATGTAAGAAAACAATCAATAAATACTTTTATTCAAGTTCCGCATAGTACTGAAAAAAGAATAGCTGCTTTTTTAACGAAAAAAATTGAAGGCATAGAGGTTATTTTAAAGGAGGATTTTGACAATTTTAAAACTAATAGAGATTTAAAAAGATTAGCAAAAAAATATGATATGTTTATAGCAAATGCTTCTTTAATGAAAGACATAGCTGCAAAATTCGGCAGATTTTTAGGACCTTCTGGAAAAATGCCTTCTCCCCAATTGGGTGTTGTATTGAAAGAAGATAAAGAAAGCTTAAATGAATTAATAAATAAAATGAAAAAATCAATAAAAATAAGAACAAAAGAAAAAAGTATAAAAGTTCCTGTAGGAAAAGAAAATATGAGCGATGAACAAATTAAAGAAAATATAGAAAGTGCAATCCAATCAATTACCGAGTTACTCCCTTTGAAAAAAGACAATATAAAAAATATTTTAGTTAAATTTACTATGTCTAAACCTTATGAAATAAAATATGAAAAGAAATAAACCAATTCCAGAAAATAAGAAAAGAAGTGTTGAAGAAATAGCGGAGCTTATGAGCAAAAGATCTATAATTGTTTGTTCTGTAAAGAATTTAAAAGATTCTCAGTTACAATATATAAGAAAACAACTTAGGGGTAAAGCCGTTTTAAAAGTTGCTAAAAAAAAATTAATAAAATTAGCATTAGAAAACACTAAAAATGAAAACCTAATAAAAATTCTTCAGCATATAAACTCTGATTATATTCTTGTTTTTTCAGATGAAGAAGCTTTTAGTTTGATATCTATATTGTCAGATAATAAAACCCCAGCAAAGGCAAGATCAGGTCAAGTAGCTTTAGAAGATATATGGATTAAGGCAGGACCAACTAACCTAGCGCCAGGACCAGATATATCTTTGTTAAGTGCTGCTGGTCTACAACCAAAAGTTGAAGGAGGAAAAATCGCAATTGCAAAAGATGTTTTGTTTGTTAAAAAAGGAGATAAGATTTCTCAAGAAAAAGCAGCTATTTTAACAAAATTAGATATAACTCCTTTCGAAATAGGTTTAGAACCTTTAGTTGCATTTTGTGATGGAAAAATTTATACTTCAGTAAAGTTAGATAAAAAAGAAATTCTAAATGATCTTACAAATAGTTATTTTAAATCAATTGCCTTTGCTGTTTCTATAAATTGGTTTTCAAAAGAAACCTTGCCTTTTATTTTATCAAAAGCTGTTTTGCATGAAAATATTTTAAAAAATTTAATTAAAATTAAGGAGAGTAATTAAAATGTCAGAACAAAAAAGTAAGATAAGAATAATAGAAGAATATGAAATTCCATATATTGGCAATGCGAAACTAGTTGAAACTACTATTTATGATAATTTTGCTAAAAGAGAATATAATAATTACTCTTTATATATAAATGATAAGCAGAGTGATTTGATAAAAGGTAGCAAGAATAAAGAAGATGCAATTAGAAAGCTAAGTGAAGGCCTTATTTTACATCTATTAAAGAAAAAAAAAGAATTATTAGATGAAACTAATAAAGTTTCTAATCTATTAGATAATATTTTTTTATTGACAAGAGATTTAAATATGCCTTATAATTGGGTTAATCATTATTCAAAAAGTCAAGATCTAACTAAATTCGGTGAAAAACAATAAAATGGAATACATTTATGCAGCTCTTTTGTTGCATCGCCTTGGAAAGCCAATAAATGAAGAGAACTTAACGAAAGTTCTTAACTCTGTTGGAGCAAGTGTTGACGAAGGAAAAGTTAAAATTCTTGTTGCTTCTTTGAGCGGCTTGAATATAGATGAGCAACTTGCTAATGCAAATTTAATGACAGCAGCTCCAAACCAAGCAAATGCAACAGAAGTACAAAAAGAAGAAAAGAAAGAAGAACCAAAAGCAGAAGCGGCAGAAGGTTTAGCATCTTTATTTGGTTAATTTTTTAAATAAACCTTAAAGAATGTTTTCTGTTGCTTCACTTAATTTTTAATTTATCTTTAGAATATAAAAGTTCTAATCTTTTATAAATTAAAAACTAGTTTTTAAAAAATACTTGGCCTAAATTATACTCCCTCTTCAGCACCAACTTCTTCTTCTGTGATTTTTTTGAATCTTTCTTCTAAACTTTTTTCTTCTTCTTTTAATTTTTCTTCTTTTTTCTTCTTCTTTTTAGGTTCTTCTAAAATAAGTTTTTCACCAACAAAATCTTCTAAAGTTGGAATACTTTTCTTTATCCCATGAAAATTCATATACTCTCTAGCCAAAATCCAAAAAAATAAACCTAAAGACTTGTTACTATGATTATTACCGATAATAACAAAATCTATATTTGAAGTGTTATTGTTTGTGTTACAAATCCCTACTATTGGAACTTTTATCCTTATTGCATCATTTAAAGCATTTTTATCTAACCAAGGATCACAAACAAATACCATTTTTGGTTCAATAAAATTGCTTAAAGAAATATTTGTTAAAATCCCTGCTGGATATTTTTTTGTGAAACTTCTTACACCAGTTAATTCAGAGAACATAGTTGCTGCTCTCCAACCTGCTTCCCTTTTACAACAAATTATCCATTCATTCGGTTTAAAATTTTTTATGAAATCAATAGCAACTTTCAATTTTTTATCTATAATTAAAGTATTTAAAATTGCTAGACCATCCGCTCTTCTTCTGTAAACGTATTTTTTCATCGTAGGAGTTACTGCTCTGGTTCCTAAATAGGATGCTGTTTTTACATAGTCTTCTATTTGTGTTAGAATAGTTTCTTCTTTCTGTTCTTTTTTTTCTTCTATTTTTTTGGTTGACATTTTTATACTTATTAAAAAGAATAGAAAAAGTGCTTTTTTAAATCTTATGAAATTTTTTTAAGATATTTTTCTTTGTATATTGATTAATCTTTTTAATTTTATTAATCTTTCTTTTCCCAAGATTCCTGTTTTTATATAATCTGCCCCAAAACCAACAGAATAATCGGATAGAATATTATCGACTGTTTCGCCAGACCTGTGGGAAAATATAATTTTTATTCCATGTTTTTTACAAAAATCACAAACTTTTTTTACTTCAACTAAAGAACCTATTTGGTTAGGTTTTATGATTACAGCATTTATTGCTTTCAGTTGATAAGCTTTTTTTATTCTTTCCAATTTTGTGGTTGTTAAATCATCTCCTACTATTAAACAATCTCTTTTATTTTTTTCGACAAAATAAAATAAGTTTTTAAAAGAAAGAAAATCTTCTTCATAAAAAGGATCTTCAATATAAAATAAATCAAAATCAATTATTAAGTCTTGTATATACTCTAATTGTTCTTCCCTTGTTCTAAGAAATTTTTTATTTTTATAGTCGTAATTTTTTCCGTCAAAAAAACTAGAAGCAGCAATATCTACTCCAATATTTAGGTCAAATTTTTTTGCAACATCTCTCATTATTTCTAAGACTTCGTTATTAGAAAGAGAACTTATTATCGCATTTTCATCATTTGTTCTTATAAAAAATTTTTTTTCCTTCCAGCGAATTTTTCCTTTAGATTCATAATAAGCTAGAATATTTTTCGTTATTGCTTTATTAATATTATTTTCTTTAGCTATAAATAAAAATTCTTGAAAATCTGGTTTTTTTTTGTGTATTCTTGTATGTACTCCTCCACCTATTGCATTACCTATTGGTAGAGGTATTTTTGGTTTTTCTCCTTTTTTTAAAATAAATTCATAAGGTTCTAAATTTTTTTCTTTTGCAGCTGCTTTTAATAGAGCACCTTCTATAGCATACCATACATTTCCTCCAAGAAAT
>JAWALV010000011.1:0-15111 GCA_038886595.1 Candidatus Pacearchaeota archaeon
AATTCTTTTTTTGATAATCAAACTTCTCTTTCAAACAAAGCGTGTGGTAATTGCGAAGGGGGTTTTTCTAGAAATACCAACGAAATGAAGAATATTTTAACTTATTTCAATAAAGGATGGTTTATTAATTATACTAGAAGTCATAATTTAAACAATGGCTATCCTTTCTTGGCATGGCAGGTTAATAATAATAATTTTGATTGGTTAATTTATTCTGATGAAGATCATGACATATCTTATTTCTGTGGTGGTTCAGGAACCAAAGATGATCCTTATCAAATCTGTACTTGCCAACAATTGCAGAATATGAGATTGAATTTAACCGCTCATTATAAGATAATGAACGATATAGATTGTTCTGCAACAATAAACTGGAATTCAGGACAGGGATTTGAGCCGATTGGATTTTCTAGACATATTTCTTTCAACGGAACTCTGAATGGCCAGAATTATAAAATAATTAATTTGTATATAAATAGGCCAAGCCAAGATTATGTTGGTTTGTTTGGCTATTCTTTTGGAGGAGGGAGAATAGGAAATTTAACTTTAATTAATTCAAGTATTAAAGGTAAAGATTATGTTGGAGGTTTAGTAGGATATTCAGATAGAAAAAGTGAAGTTTCCAATTTTTTCTATGGAGGAAAAGTTGAAGGTAGAAATTTTATTGGAGGTATTTCTGGTTTTTCTTTTTATGAAAATATTTTTTCCAATGTTTCAAGCTCAGGAAATATTTCTGGAAATTCTTTTTTAGGTGGTTTAATAGGATATTCTTTTTCTTATCTTTTGAATTCGTATAGTTTTGCAAATGTTTCAGGTGTTTTTGGTTTGGGCGGTTTAGTTGGAGTTTATGGAGATGGACCAATTAAAAACTCTTATTATAATTTTAATAAGACTTTTATTAATGAGAGAAATGCAATAACAATAGGTGCTTTGTATGAGGAAGATTTCAACGAATGGTTTAACAATAATAAATTCATTAACATAAGTACAAGATTAACAAGAGAAGACGATTATTATTTAATAAACAATATAAGTGATTTTAAGCAATTGTTAATTTTTGGTCAAGGATTGCCTTCTTCTACTTTCAAATTTAAACTAAATAATGATTTGGATTTATCTAATGAAAATGACTTTTATATACCTTATCTATCAGGTGAATTTGATGGAAGATACAATAATATTTCAAATGTTAATGTCAATCTTTCTTTCTTAGTTGGTGGCGGTGTTTTCGGCGTAATCTTTAAAGCTAATGTTTCAAATTTAATAATTGGAGGGGGTTCTTATTTAGGAAGACGGTTTATAGGAGGTTTGACAGGATATAACGCTTGGAGCAATATTGTAAATTCTTCTAACGGATTGAATGTTTCTGGTATTGAACATGTAGGAGGATTAGTTGGTTTTAATATTGGTGGTGTTTCTAACTCTTTTAATGAGGGACAAGTTTCAGGAAGTTCAAATGTTGGAGGCATTATAGGAACTAATAGAGCTTTTTTTGCAGGCAATGTAACAAATGTATATAATAAGGGTAGAGTTTCAGGAAGCTCAAATGTCGGTGGCATTGTTGGTTTTAATGGAGATTTTATAAATATTAGAAATTCATTCAATAACGGAAGGGTTTCTTCAACAAATCAAATAGTAGGAGGTCTTGTTGGCATTAATAAAGGAGATATCTTTAATTCTTACAACACAGGCAATGTTTCTGGGAATTCTAGTGTCGGTGGTCTTGTTGGTGCTTATTTGAACGGAACAATCTCTAATTCTTATTTTTCTAAAGGCCCTAATAACGGCAACGGAATTTATGAACCAAACCAGAGCTTTTATAAAAATATTTCCCATAGCGTTTATTCTAGTTGGAATATTTCTCTTTCAACTTACAATTTAAACAATGGCTATCCTTTCTTGGCATGGCAGGTTAATAATTCAAGTTCTGTTTGGTTGTTAAATCCAAATGCAGACCCAGAAGCAATTGATATTTTTGAATGTCTTGTAATAAATGAGCCAGGAAATTATGTTCTTCAAAACAATCTTCAATCTGTTGGAGATTGTATTGTTATTAATGCCAATAATGTTTTCTTAAATATGAATAGCAAGAGAGTCTCATCCAGTCAGGGTTCTGGTGTTTTGTCTATTGGAAAAAATAATGTAACAATCACAAATGGTTTGTTGAATAATAGTTTTAAGGGAGTTTCATTTTCTGGAATGTCAAACTCTCTAATAATAATGGTTAATTTCACTAATAATAGTTTAGCTTTGAATCTTTCTGGATTTAATAATATTGTAAATAATTCTTTCTTTGTAAATAATTTGAAGGCAGTAGAGTCTCTTGGAAATAATTCTTTAATATTCTCAAACGAGTTTGGCGAGATAAGATGGAATGGAAATTTAGATGTAGGAGGGGTTGTTGATGGATTTACAAAATATTCAAGATTAAATTTTGATAGCATATCTTTTTCAAAAGGAAGGGTTGTTGTTGAAGATCTTTTATTAATTGATAATCCTTCTTTAAATTCAAGTGTTCATGTGAGATTTAACGATAGTTACAGGGACAATTTTTTAGATAGGTATTTAAAGATGGGAGTTTCAGGAAAGCCATGCAATTCTATAACAATTCCAACATGTATAAATACTACTTCCTTGAAATCTTCCCCTATTTTGTTTAATGTTTCTCCTCACATAGGAAATGGGGAAATAGCTGTTGGTTTCTTCCCTGGCAAAGTGAAAAGAATTGATTTATATAAAGGTTGGAATTTCATAAGCTTCACTGATCCAAATTTAGAAAAAGATCAAAACGAAAGCGAGGTTTTAGGAGAGATAAATATAAGTTTGTCAAAAGGATGGAATTTAATAGGTTATCCAACTCCTTACGAGAAAGATTTTAGGGAATCTGTTTTTATAAACGGAACTCCTCTAATTAATGCTTCGAGAGAAGGAATAATAAAAGGCGGGCTTATTTATTATAATAAAGTTGGACAAGAGGAAAACCCTTCATTTAAATATGTCGGAGTTTCAGGTTCAGGGGAAAGTATTTTAAGAGAAGCTCGCGGTTATTACATTTATGCAGAGGAAAACAACACAATTTTAACATACAGAAGAGTTATCCCAATAGAACACCAAAACAGAACAAACAGCTACAAAATCCGCATCGGCGACATCCACTTCATCAACAAGTCAAGCGGAGAGGTAAGGAATATAACGAGGGCGGTTGAGCCGGAAAATGTTTCTCAATGGATAGGACAAACTTATAGAGGATGGTTTGGAAGTTGTAGGCCTTATTTAACTGATAGAGGTTCATTGAGGGAGAATTGTACTGGAACTTCAACGATTTACTGGTGGGATGCTCGGATGTATGGTGAAGGAAAAGGAGATTTTGGTACGAAACCTTATAATAGTCTTGAAGAGATAGACGCCTCAAAAGGAGTGTTTGTTAAGTTTAACTATCCGGATTTAGCAATTTTGTTGCCAGGAGAATAAAAATTAATAGATATTAATGTAGGAAGCACTAAGTAAAGATGAGTGTTAAGTTAATGTTTAATAAATTTTTAGCAATTAAAAATTAATAAAAAATAAAAAAATCGCGCGCGGCTTTTTGTTTTTAACTTCTAAATAGTAACAACCGAAAAATTTAAATACTAGTGTTTTTTTATTTATGTATGGCCAGAGAAAAATCATTCGGAAGAAGCATAAAGAGAGGATTAACTAGTTTATTGACAGCAGGAGCGATTGGATTAGTAAGTTTAGCTCCAAGAAATTCTAATGCTGATATGATAAGAAATATAATTTCACCAGGCGATGCTTATCCTGCTGTTGGTGGTTCAGAAATGTTCCTGCGAAATATGGAAGGCGGGGAGTTGGGTGAAGATAGATTTGATGCTGAGAGTTGGCCAGAGAGACCTCCAGGAAGTCCTCCTGTTTGGTTAAGGGTTTATTCTGACCAATGGAGAATTTATTATAATAATCCAAATGATTATCCTCTTTGGATTGACGCCCGACCTTATTCTGGTCCGGATGCGAATCAGCCATTTCCGTTGAGGGCAGATGTTCAGGGATTAGGAGAGGGAGAGACAATCAGTGCGAACAATTGTTATTTCACTTTCCAAGCGCAAAATGGTTATGGGACAGACGGTGGCTATAGGGATATTGGCTTGAGAGATTTCTACAACTGGACATTAAGTTTAAATCCAACTTATGCTCAATTCACAGACGGAAGCTACACAAAGAGCGGAAGCTTTGATTTGACACAAGGCCAAACATTCAATACACCTGCTTTTAACATTTATAATGTTCCTGGAAACACAAAATTCTTAGAGTTTAATTTGACCCCTTCAATAATACCAGAAGCACCAACAGGTTCAGTTGTCGCTGCTAGCTTGGCAATTTTGGGGCTTCTGCAACGGCGGAGAAATAGGTGACACTAACAATTCAATAGAAGTTTTTCTTCAAGTTTCAGGAATTTCTTCTGGAAAAACTTATACAATTCAACATTCTCCCGACTTAGTTAATTGGACAAATTATCTTAGCAGAGTTTCTACAAATAATACAAATGATTTATCAATAATCCTTACAGGAAGTCCGCCAAGAGCTTTTTTTAGAGTTAAGTACTTTAAAGATTGATGGTTTATTTTAAAATAAAAAAACTTATTGTTGGAGATTTGCAAAAATATGGATAAATCAGAAGCCGAGCAAAAACTTCCAGGCAGGGATTATTTGAATTTTTTTATCTTTGATAAAAATTTCTTTTTCTTCATTTTTTGAAATTAAAATTCCTTCTTTTTTATCAAATTTTTTCATAAAATCAATAAGCCCTTTAAAGTCGCTGTCATCTATTTTATTTTGGTATTTTATTTCGATTGGAATTTCATCTTTTACAATATCAACCTCGCTTTTTTCCGTCCAAAAAAAAGTTGAATCTAAATGATTTACAATAAGGGTTTCAATAATTTTCCCGAGAAATTCATCACCAAATTCTTTTTTGTAAATTTTTATTAAACTTATATCTGTTGGATAGGCCTTTTTTCTTTTTCTTAGTGTTGAAATTTTTGTTTTTCTGTAATTTCCAAGCAGCTTAATTAAAAAGCTATTTTCAAGATAAAAAATATAATTCTTTATTACTCTCCTATCTCTTCCTAATTGTTTTGCCAAGGATTGGTAGTCAATATAAACTCCTGGGTTTGTTGAAATTATTTCTAAAAGAATCTTAACTAAATCAGGATCCTCAATTCTAAACAATTTTGGTATGTCTTTATATACTATTTTGTCAACTACTAAAGATTTTATATATTCGTCAAATTTTTTTTCGTTAAGAGAAAAACTCTCGGGAAAGCCGCCTTTGTTTATATATTCTAAGAATAAAGGTTTTATTTCTGTTTCATATTTCATTTCTTTTTTTCCTTTAAAAAGAACAAATTCTTTAAATGAAAAAGGTTTTAAGAAAATTTCAAAAATTCTCCCTGCAAGCGTTTCTTTTGTTTTTTTTTTCACAAATAAGGATTCAGAGCTAGAAATTACAAATTTTAGTTTTGGATAAAGATCATAATACTTTTTTAATGAGTTTTCCCAGTTTCTGCATTTTTGTATTTCATCTAAAAAGATATAGCACTTCTCTTCCCTTAAATCTTTATTTTGAAATTCTTTATAAGATTCAATAACTTCCTCTATTGAAAAAAAATTATCATCAAAAGAGAAAAAGAAGATGTTCTCCTTTTTGTTTTTTTCAAGAAGTTTTTCTATTAGCTGATACATTATTGTTGTTTTTCCCGTTCTTCTTAATCCAACTAAAGCAATAATAAACTTCTTTTCTAGGAGATTTTCAACTAAAGAATATTTTTCTCTTTTAAAAGGAAGAGCCAGTTCTTTATCTACTTTTTCTTTAATCCACCAATGATTAAATTGTTCTAGTTTTTGTTTTTCTATAATAGATACATTAAGATGTACATATTTATAAACTTTGTGTTCATCAGAATGTACAATCTTATTTAAATTTAAATAGCAACCAAAAAACTAAGTTTGGTTTTTAAGAACGCGCTTCAAAATTCAATACTTTGAAAAATCATGGACCTGCCGAGAATCGAACTCGGATCTCCTGACTGCCAGCCAGACGTTCTACCATTAGACCACAGGCCCTTATCTTTGTAAAAAAATAAATATATAAAAAGCTTTCATTTAATTAATAATCCTGGAAAAAAATTGTGTTTTTTGTAAAATTTCGAAAGGAGAATAAAAAGCGATGTTTTTTTGAGACCTCATCAGCAAATTTAGAAATTTAAGATTAATTTATTGGTATTATTAATTTTGATGCCCTTTAACTATTTAATATTATATTTTTGTTATTTTTAAGAATACACTAAAATATTTTTAGATATTAAAATAAATTTAAGTTTAGAACAAAAAGAGAATAATATTTATTCTGAAAAAAAATGAGAATAAATATTCAAAACTATTAAAAAATTCATCTATAAATCTTTATTTTTTTTCATTAATGAAGAATTATTTTTTTGTCTTTCTTAGTTAAGGGAAGAAAGCCCTACTAACATTTCTTCTTCTAAATAGTGCATTTCAGAAGGAATTATTAGACAGAAAGGTTTATTTATTTTTTTATTTCTTATTTTTTCTATTTCTCCATAAAAAATTTTTTGCTTTTTTGTTCCCAAACAAGATACCAAAACTATTTTTTTAGGAATTTCAAAATTTTCTTTTTTAGCAGATTCTTCCAATTGATGTATTGTTTCTTTTAATTCCAAACCAATATCTATTAAAATAAGGCTATGTGCCTTTATCTCCTTATTTTCTTTTATGTATTTAATAAAACTTGTTGGTTTATAATTATCTTTCCATTTAGGTATAGAGCATATTTTTCCGAATTTATATATGGATAAACCTGTTTCTCCTATTGAATTTATTATGGAAGAATTATGAAAGATTTTGTATTTTATATTGTTTTTTTTACAAAATAATATAAGTTGCGAATGCGTTGTTGCGGAAAAAGGATCACCATAAACTAACAAGGCTATATCTTTTTTTTTAGCTTCAATTAAAAATTTTTCACTTTCAACATCTTCTCTATCTAATTTTCTTATTTTTACACCCAAAATTTTTTCTAATTTTTTTACTTTATATGGAAAATCAGAAGTGTATATTTCTAAGAATATTTTTTCGCACTTACCTAATTGTTTTTTTGCTTCTAAACTTATAGATTCTTCATTTAATCCTAATCCTATTAAGTAAAAAGTCATTTTATAAATTCCAAACAAAAGCTACCAAAGCCAAAAGAAAAAAAAATATTGATTTATTTATATTGATGAAAATGAAAACAATACTTAAAATTGAAAAAAAAATTATTATTGGAGGAAAATATTTTTTATATATTTTTTTTTCTTTATAAGATATTTTTTTTCCAATAAAACCAAGAAAAATAGAAATAAATGTCATTATTATTAAAAAAATTAACTTTTCCATAAGATTTTTAATATAGTTTGTTTTATAAATTTTATGAAATTTTTAGACGTTCATGCGCATTTAGATGATAAAAGGATAATGGGAAATATAGATGAAGTGGCTTCAATTTGTTTAAAAAAGGAAGTTTTTGTCATTTCTTCAGGTGTTAATCCAAAAACGAATAGAATAGTTTTAGATCTTTCAAAAAAATATAAAAATTTTTTTGCTAGCGCTGGTTTCTATCCTTTTGATTCTATAGCAGAAAAAATTAAGAACAAAATAGATTTTGATTTAAGGGAAATAGAACCTTTTTCTTTGGAGGAAGAAATGGAATTTGTTAAAAAAAATAAAGATTATTTTATTGCTATAGGGGAAATAGGGATGGATTTTTCTGATTTTACAGAATATAAAAAAGAACAAGAAAAAGTTTTTGAGAGCTTGATTTTACTTGCTAAAAATTTAGATAAACCCGTAATTATTCATTCAAGAAAGGCCGAGGAGGAGTGTATTGAAATTCTAGAAAAATTCAATATGAAAAAAGTTATTATGCATTGTTTTAATGGAAAAAAGTCTTTAATAAAAAGATGTATTCAAAACAAATGGTTTTTGACTGTCCCCCCTGTTCTTTTAAGATTAGAGCATTTTAAAATGTTGGCTGAGATTGTTCCCCTGGATAATTTATTAACTGAAACAGATTCTCCTTATTTAGCTCCAAATAAAGGAGAGATAAACTATCCTTGGAATGTGGAAATAAGTGTAAAAGAAATATCTAAAATAAAAAAAATATCAGAAGAAAATGTGCAATCAAAAATAATAGAAAATGCAAAAAAGTTATTTAATTTTAATTAGATTTTTATAATTTGTATATCTAAGTTTTTCTTTATTTCCTCTATGAATTTTTCCTCATCTTCTTTTCTTATCAAACACCCTGCCGCCTCTTTATGTCCTCCAACTTCTGCTTTTATGTTTATTACTGCTCTTTCTAATAATTCTTTTAGGTTTTTTTCACTTTTTCCAACTATTCTTGCAGATATTTTTATTTTATTGCAGTTATAAGCCATCCCTATTAAAATTGTTCCATTTTCATAGAATTTTGAAGACGATAAAATTGAACAAATAGTTCCTATTAGAACATCTTTTATCTTTTCTTTTCCATTTATTATAACGAATCCGTTTCCTCTTATTTTTTCTAATTCTTCTATTGTTTTTAGACTGTTTATTAATTCTTTTCTATACTTTATATAAATTTCCTGGGCTCTTTCATAAAAACTTTCCATTTCCATACAAAAAGCTATCGCAATATCCGAATACCCTAGTCTAGAGCAGGCATTTATTATAACGCTTATTTCTCTCATATCTTCTTTTCTATTAAAAAATTTAGTTATGAAAATATTTCCTATAATCTCCTCTTCTTTAAAATTCCTCCCTATATTTAAGATTATTTTTGTTATTAATTTTGATGTCTCTGTTTCATCTAATTCATATAAACTTTTTTCTTGCGAGATTCCTAGATCTTTTAGAAGTTCATTAACACCTTCGCTTGAACCAGTTATTTTAGGTATATAAAAATTTGTTGAGTACTCTAAAGCTCTTTTCAATGGCCTTGTTGCAGAAAATATTAATAGGCTTTTTTTTATCTCTATATCTTTACATTCTTTTATAATTTCATAATATTCTTTTGTGATTTCTTTTTCATGTCTGTCTCCTATCATTCCCAATATTGCAATTTTTGCCAAGTCTGTATTTTTTTCAGATATCTCTTTTGCAAATAAATAACATAAGGCAGAAGAGCATAAATTTTTGTTATTGTTTATATGAGGGTTTATTATAACTATGTTTTCATTTAAATTGTTTTTGTTTATTTCATGATGATCTATTATAAATATTTTTGATTTTAAGTTGTTAAAATACTCCAAATTAGATGAACCTAAATCGCTAAAAAAAAGAACCTCATTCTCTGCTTTTATTATTTCCTCTTTTATTGTTTCTTCTTCTATTCCTTTTATTATTCTAACAGAAAACTCTTTCCTTAATCTTTTTAAAACTTTTATTAAAATAGCTGCTGAACATATCCCATCAGTGTCATAATGGCTTATTACCCTTATTTTTTTATTATTGGAATATTTTAAAAATTTTTCGACGAAGTCTTTTATTTCATTTTTCATAGAAGAATATTTTAATATTTTCTTTATAAATTTTTATTGCTTTTGTCAAGTAGCAATTATTTTTCATTAAAATACCTTTTTAAGCTATTAATTTTTCCCAATGCTTTTTGTATTTTGTGCTTTGTTTTTTTATCTTGCGGATTTTTTTTCATATGTTGTTCCATTTTTTCTAATTTTTTTTTCGCATTCTCTAATTCTTCTTTTCTCCATAAATTCATTTCTTTTAAATAAAAGGACAAAGGTTTTCCAAAAACAATTTTTGTGCTTGGAATTCCATATTGATCTCTTAGAATTTTTCCAATTACAGAAGGAGGATGTTTTTCAGCCAAATCTTTTAATAATTTTTTCAATTCTTCTTCATTAATTTTAACCCATTCTGGTTTTAATGTTTTAACCATAATTTTTTTTGTAAAGAACAGTTTTTAAAGGTTTGCTTACATTTCTTCTATTTCTTTTATACCTAGAAGATTTAAAGATTTTTTTAAGGTTCTTCTAAAAGAGTCTACTAAAGCTATTCTATAAGATTCTTCTCTACTTCCAATAACTTGATGCATATGGTAGAATTCGTTAAAGATTTGACATAATTCAAAGGCATAATTAGCAATTAAGTTAGGTGATAGATTTTTTAAAGAATTTTTTGTTATGTTTTCAAATTGATATATTTTTTTTATTAATTTTTCTTCTTCTTTGTTTATATCAATTAATTTAAATTTTTTGTTACCTTTAAATTTTCTTATTATGCTTGATGCCCTAGCGTACGAATACAATAAATAAGGTCCTGTGTTTCCTTCAAAATCTAAAAATTTTTGTATATCAAATACAACATCTTTTTCTCTGTAGTTCTTTAAATCTCCATAAATTATTGCTGCTCTAGCTACTAAAAGAGCTCTTTTTTCCAATTCTTTTTGGTTCAAATTTGTTTCTCTTTTTAAAATTTTTTCTTTAGCAAGTTCTTTTGTTTTTTTAATAATATCTTCCATAAAAATGGTTTTTCCCTCTCTTGTTGAAAATTTTTTTCCTTCTTCATCTAAGTATAAACCATGAGAAACGTGAATACACTTATTATGGAATTCAAATCCGCACAATTCTAGAATCTTAAAAAGCTGTCTAAAATGAAGTTTTTGTTCTTGTCCAACTTCGTAAATCATTTTATCAAATCTGTATTTTTGAAATCTATCTAAAGAAGCAGCCAAATCTCTTGTTATATAAGGCAGTGCCCCATCTTTTTTTTCTATTATAACAATACCTAAATTAAATTTCTCCAAATCAACAATTTTTGCCCCTTCACTTTCTTTTAAAATGTTTTTTTCTTCTAAGAATTTTACAAAATCTTTTGCTTTTTTATTGTAAAAAGATTCACCAGATATTTCGTCGAATTTTATTCCTAAAAAATCATAAATTTCATCAAATTTTTTTAAGCTTAGTTTTCTGAATTCTTCCCATAATCTCAAATTTTCTTCTTCATATTCTTCTAGTTTTTTGAATTCCTTTCTTCCTTCTTCTTCATATTCTTTTTTATTTGCTTTAACATAAATTTCTAACAAGTGATTTATAGGATCTTTTTTTAGCTCTTCTTTTTTCCCCCATTTCTTAAAACCAAAAATAAGTTTTCCAAATTGTGTCCCCCAATCTCCCAAATAATTTATTTTAATAACTTTCCAACCAAAATGTTCAAAAATATTTGCCAACGAGTTTCCTATTATTGTACTTCTCAAATGACCTATTCCAAAAGGTTTTGCAATGTTTGGGGAAGAAAAATCGATAACGACACTTTTATTTTCTTTATATTTTTTTTCTTTTTCTTTAAGAACTTTCTCGGCTAAAAAAATAGGATTAATGAAAAAGTTTATGTATGCTGATCTTAATTCAACTTTCTGTATTTCTTTGGGAAGATCTTTTTTAATTTTTTCATATATACTTTCAGCAATTAATAAAGGGTTCTTTTTTTCTATTTTTGCCAAAGAAAAACAAGGAAAAGCACAATCTCCAAGCTCCTCTGAAGGAGGTGTTTCAATTATCTTCTCTATTTCTTCTTCCGAAAGATTTTTTATGTATTTTTTTAGAACTTTTGAGATAACTTCTTTCATATAATATTTAAATTAATAAATATTTAAAAACTAATCGAAAATTTTTTTATTATGTAAACAGATTTATTTATTATTAAAATTTCACCTTTAACTTTTTTTAAGTAAATGTTACAAAGAGAGATTTTATTTTATTTTTTAAGGTTCATTTTTTAAACGCCCGCTCCAGGAATCGAACCTGGGAGCCCCGAAGGGCCGGCCTCTCCAGGGCCGTGCAATACCACTATGCGAAGCGGGCTTAAAATTTTTAATTTTAAGAAGCTTTTAAAAGTTTCTTTTAGTAAAGATTAAAAAAGGCTTTTTTATTAATATTTTATGGTAGATTTTAAAAAAGTGATAAAGGAAGTTACTGGCAATGATCCTCTTTCTTCTTTTAAATTAACTTATGATGCTCAAACAAATCAAATAGAACCAGTTTATTATTGGCTTTTGGATTTTGTAAAAGACGCAGGCTATGATGTAGAAAAAGTAGTAGATAATTTTATAACAACTCCAGGTTCTGGACATTTTGATGAATTTGGAAGAAAAAAAGGCACCTTGCAAGAAAAAGTTTCTACATACCTTGGAGCAATAAATCAAGTTATAAAATCGATAATAAATCTTCTTTATGATTTAAAGGAGTTTGAGATTCGTTTAAAACACTATGAAAAAGCAAAATCAAACAATAAAGAAGAAAGAGAAGCAGGCATGCTTGCTTTAAAACAAATATGGATGGACAATGTCGACATAAAAAAAGGAAGGGGAAGTATAAATCAGATGACTTTTGAATTAGGATTCACAACATTAAGAGATGCTTTTATGGTTTGTAACTCTATAGAAGATGTTAAGAAAAACGAAGTTTTAAATGACCAAATAAAAAGAATTTTAATTCCACGTTTGTCTGAATTTTTAGAATGGAAAAATTTATCAGAAAAAGAATTGAGGAACAGGTTTGAAATTGAAAAAAACTATTTAAGAAGTCAAGTTGAAACAGTTAAACTTTATGCTTCTTGGCTATCTCCTTATTTAAAGGCTTTACAGCAATTAAATCAAACAGGAAATGAAAAAGATCCTTCTCTTGTAAATGCATTTTCTACCTCAATTTTTGAACTTACAATTTTAGGAAAGAAAAAAATTAAACCAGAAAGCATTTTTAATTTTACAAAGAATTTTCCTAGATATATTCCTTCTAGAGACTATTTTGCTTGCGTTCTTATTTCTTTTAATTATAGAGGACATTATAGCCAAAGAATTTCTCAAAAAGGAGATATGGCTTTTGGTTTTGGTGGAAGAGTAGACATAACTTTTGAATCCTACGCTTTAAATTCAGATGAATTAGATCTTATAAAGAAAAAGTTTGAAGATTATAAATTAAGTGAGGGAATAAGATTTTTTGAGGAAAATACTAAACAGTCTTTAGAAAATTTAAAAGAAGATTTAGAGCATTTTCTTGGGGATAATAAAAAAGAAAAAAAAGAAGAAAGAAAATCAGAAGAAGATATAAATCCTTTTTCTGCCCTCTTTTCTTTATTTTCTAATCTTTTTTCATCATCAAAATCAGAAAAAAAGAAAATAGAGAATTCAGAAGATATAAGAAAAGATAATCATATAGAAGAAATAATAAGGGAGAATGCAGCTCAAAATGCAAAATCTTTTCTTTATTCTGTCTATGATGTTTACAAGAAAGCACATGCCATGCTTTCACCACCAGAAAGTTTTGATTATTAGCCAAAAATAATAAATGGTAAAGAGAAAATCCATTTCTAAAAATAAAAAAGAAAAAAAAATTAAACTAGAAGTTATTAACAAAGAAGAGGAAAAAAAAGATAAGGAAGAGAATCAGAGAGATGTTTTTTTCGAATTTGTTCCTCTACAAGAAGCAGAGAAGAAAATAGCAAGAAATATCTCTCTTGAAGAAGATGTTTCTTTTCAAGAGCAGGAATTTTCTAATCTTGATTCTTTGTTTTCCTCTTTTATAGAAGAGGAAAAAAGAAAAAACAATGAGAATCCTTATTTTTCCAAAAAAGAAGATATTTACTCAATAAAAAAAGATGATAGAAATTACTCTTCACCTTCTGAAATTATAAGGCCTATTGTTCAGAGAGAAAAAGTTGAAATAAGAAACGTTAATTTGTCTTCTAATTTAACAACTTTATCCACTTTTCCTAAAAAAAGAGATATGGATTTGATCAGAATGCCAAATCAACAAGAAACATATCAGCAAGATATGTACAAAATATATGAAACTGAAAGATTTTCGCCTGATGATTTAAACAGAAAAACAAAAGAGAATAGAAATATCGATTTTAAATATACTAATAATTAGATATATTTAAATATAATATATGCTAAATTTTTCTATGGAAAAAAATTATATCTCTTTTTACGAAGGAGGTTATTCTTCTTTGAAACCAGATTATCCTGGGCCTTATAATAATTTTTTAGATTATAGGTTAAAAGGCGGAACTTTAAGCTCTACTACTTCAATTCAGTCAGCAAACCAAGTTAGCGAGGTTCTTTCAAGAATAAGAGAAGGTGTGAAAAATGTGGAATTAAGCCCGATAAGTATGCAATTAATGGATAGTATTCCTAAGCAACAATTTAAAGAAATTCATGCAATAATGAAGCTTACAGGAGTTAAACCAAGTGTTCATGCTCCAATTGAAGATCCTGCTGGTTTTGGTCAAAAAGGATACGAAGGAGAGCAAGCTAGAAAAGAGGTTGAAAGAAAATTTTTGTCTGTTTTAGAAAGAGCAAAAGAAGTTTCTCCAGATGATCCTCTTCCAGTGGTTTTTCATTCTACGGGAGGGGTTCCAGGACCGACTTATATTCCAGGTGACGAAAAAAAAGGCGAACAAAAGTTTAAAGTTGTTGAAGAAGTTTTAATAAATAGAGACACCGGACAATTAATTCCTATAAAAGAAGAAAGAAAATATTATCCCTATGAATTTAAAGAAGGAGAATTTTTCCTTCCTTTAAATCAAAATAAACCTCTAGAAGAGCAAGGTGTCGTTTATGAAATAAACGATCAAGTAAAAATGATTAATTTAACAGAGTGGGATAATAAATTAAGAGAAATCGCGCTGCTTGAAAAAGAAGCTGAAGAAAATTTAAAAAAGGCAGCAGAATTAGGCTATTTTAACTTATATCAAGGAGAAGAAATTCCTGAGGATCTAAAAATTAGAGCAGAAAGTTATGCAGAAAGAGCCGAACTTTTTTTGAGAGATGCCGAATTATCTTTTAAGTCAGCCTTTGATAAAGCCTATGAATATGGGACAGAAGAGCAGAGAAAAAAATTACATGAAATAGCAAAAGAATGGAAAAAAGAAGAAGAAAAATTTTTAGACGAATATAAGAGAAAAATAAAAAATAAAGAAGAAGTGGAAAATCTCTTTAAATTGGGCATGATAAATAAGAGAGTTTTTCAATTAAAAGAAATCATAAATATCACT